>JBJOKN010000041.1:0-8112 GCA_046046075.1 Pseudomonadota bacterium | reverse complement strand
GATGGGTACATCGGTGCGATACCTTGAGCCATAACCGATTGACTCGCCTGCCTCGAGGTTTTGCGTTGCGATCACTTCAGAATGCAAAGACATTGCAGGTTTTAATTGAGCATCTTTGATGTCTTCATAACGACCAGATGGTGATGCGCCGTAAAGCATGATCCCAGGCCTCACCCAGTCAGAGTAAATGACATGGTGGTGCCACAAAATAGCTGCTGAATTTGATAAAGATGTGGCTCCTGGCAATCCCTCTCTGGTCTGATTGAATAACTCGGCTTGCTGATCAACACTGGGGGTTCTATCAATGTAATCAGCATTGGCAAAATGAGTCATATGATTTAACTGATAACCAGCTGAGTGCAAACGATGGTAGGCCTCGCGGTATTGATCTGGAACAAAGCCTAAGCGGTTCATACCAGTATTCATTTTTAGGAAGATATTAGGCAAGCGAGCTGCTGAACGAGCCTCACTCAAAGCCTCCAACCAATCGATTTGATTGAAGTCATGAACCACACAGTCGCACAGCAGGTCTGTGGCAGGCTAAATCTAACAAAGCAAAGCCATCCGTGAGGGATAAGCCTTCTAAGGCAGGCTCTATGCCATGGCCATAGGCATTGGCTTTGACCACTGACCAAACTTTAGAGCCAGGCACCAGTTGCCGGATGCGCTCAAGATTGTGGCTTAAGGCATCAGTGTGAATGTGGGCATATATCGGTCTTGACAGAAAATTCTCACTTTCGTGTTTTAATGGCACTTCATAACTGAATTGTACGAATGAAACCAGGTTTTTACACAATTATGGCGGCGCAATTTTTTTCGTCGCTCGCCGACAATGCGCTCTTAATTGCTGCCATTGCTTTGTTATACCAGCTCCAGGCTCCAGCCTGGATGACTCCGCTCCTAAAACTTTTCTTCGTTCTTTCTTACGTTCTATTGGCTGCTTTTGTTGGCGCCTTTGCAGATTCACGCCCCAAAGGCAACGTGATGTTCTGGACCAACACCATCAAAATCGTTGGTTGCATGGCCATGCTCTTCACTCTTCACCCATTGGCTGCTTATGCCATCGTGGGTTTTGGCGCTGCCGCTTATTCTCCTGCCAAATACGGTATTTTGACCGAATTGCTTCCACCTGAAAAGCTGGTGGTTGCCAATGGTTGGATTGAAGGCTTGACGGTTGGTTCGATTATTTTGGGAACCGTCTTGGGTGGCGCCTTGATTTCAAATAAAGTTTCTTTGGGGCTTTTGGGTCTTGACTTGCCCTTCTTTGAAACTGGTATCGACACAGCCCCAGAAGCAGCGATTTGTGTGATTGCTTTCATTTATTTGATTGCTGCTGGCTTCAATTTAAGAATTCCAGATACTGGGGCCCGCTATCCTCAGCAAGAAACCAATCCCATTCGTCTGATCCAAGACTTCCAACATTGCTTTAATACGCTTTGGAAAGATCGCTTAGGTCAAATCTCCTTATCTGTCACAACCCTTTTCTGGGGTGCTGGTGCAACGCTACAGTTCATCGTTCTTAAATGGGCAGAATCTGCCTTAGGCATGAGCTTGTCTCAAGGTGCCATCTTGCAAGCTGTGGTGGCATTTGGTGTGGCTGGCGGATCTATTTGGGCAGCTTCACGCATTCCATTGAAGAAGTCCTTAAGCGTTTTGATTTACGGTGTAATGATGGGTGCCTTGGTGATGGTCATGGCGATCTATAACCGTGATCTGTTGCCGGACGTTGTGATTGATTTAGGATTGTTCTCGATTCCGCTCTATCTTTTGATTGCTTATATTTTCTTAGCGACCATTGGTTGGTTGGCTGGATATTTTGTGGTGCCGATGAACGCCCTTTTACAGCACCGTGGTCACGTCTTGTTATCAGCTGGACATTCAATTGCCGTTCAAAACTTCAATGAGAATCTTTCAGTCTTGGGTATGCTTTGCTTGTATGCCTTGCTGATTTGGTTAAATGTTCCAATCTCAATTGTGATTGTGATGTTTGGTAGCTTTGTGGCTTTGGTGATGATTCAGATTATTCGCTGGCACAAACGCAATCAAGCTGAATATGATTCACTGCATTTGATTGGCGAGCACAAGCATCCATCTAAGACTGCAGTAAGACCGCATTAAAGCCAAATTAAGTTTTGCAGGTCTTAAATCAAAGAGCGCGCCAAGAGTAAATCTTGCCAAGTCTTCGCTTTATCGCTCGGCTTACTCAATAAGTGCTCTGGGTGATAGGTTAAAACCACCGGCAATTCATCTTCTGCTTGTTCAAAAGAGTGCACTGCACCTCTTAGCTCTTCGAAGCCATCATCCATTTGTAATAAAGTTCGGCCCATCTGTGAGCCCATGGCAATGACCACTTGGCCGGTCACCTTGCCAGCCAAAGCTTCTTTACTGCTGAGCAATTGAATGGTATTTCGGCTCAACATCAATGAAGCCAAGATTTTGTCAAATAACAAGGCAGCATCGCCAGACAACTGGTCGACCACAAAGGTCCAGACGATCTCTTGATCATTGAGCTGAGACTCTTGATAGCTCTCTGCTTGGGCATCCTTATGCGCTTCTTGATTTGGTTTTGTAGAGCTTACCTCACCCTCGCCCGCGTTCCTCACCACCCAGGTGCTGATGCCCATCTCATTTAAATAATCAGCCTGACTCATTTGCTTTTACTCATTTACTTTTAAGTTCTTTCTGTCATTACTCAGTTGTATGGTGCGTGCAATACTTTTTTCATGACTTTGGCATCTTCTCGACCACCATCTTTTAAAGGATAGTAATCCTTTCTGATACCGATTTCTTGATAAGCAAAACTTTCATACAAGGCAATCGCTGGGGCATTGCTGACCCTAACTTCCAAGAAAATATCTTGAAATGATTTTGATTGTGCAGCATCTTCGATGACCTTCATGATTTTCTTGGCCAGACCCTGTCTTTTATGGGAGGGATGAACCGTGATATTCAACAGTTGCAACTCATCCAATGCAGGCAATAAGACGCAGTAGCCCAACAAAGCATCACGCTCATCATCATTGCTTGCCAATTGACGCAAACAATAAGCCCAGTAACCCGCCTCTAGTGAGTCCGTAAAGTTACCCAAGGTCCAAGGTGAAACATGGCTTTGTTGCTCGATCTCCATGACTTCAGTCAAGTCACGCAAGGCCATCGGTAAAAGACGCAGATCCATGACTAGACTCAATGCCTTTTAAGATTTCTCTTGGTTTGATTTTTCAAGCTCACGCTCAGCGATTGTTTGCGCTACTTTGTCGCGCACATAAATCGGCTGAAGTTCTGCAGCACTGACTTGCAGACCTTTTTCTAAAGCGTCCAAGCCTAATTGAGCAATCGATCTGGCGTGCGGCACTGCGCTCTCATCAATCGCCATGGCTTGTTGTCTCATGGCCAACATCTCTTCTGGATAAGCGCTGACTGCATTGCCGACCAAGGCAAATGGTGTGGCTGGCACATCAATGTCTTTTGGCGCTGAGAGAAAAACATCGTCTTGACGCTCTGGCAAACCATTGGCTTGCACCACATAACGGGCCCAATAAACTTCACTCATGCGCGCATCTGTGGCCGCAATCACTTGATCGTTTTCTTTAAGACCTAAGTGGCGAATACCTTCTAGTGCTACCGCATCTAAACAAACGATGGGCAAGCATGGTAAATCTGCGGCAAAGGCCATGCCTTGACCGATGCCAACACCAATCCTGATACTCGTGAAAGCTCCTGGACCAATACCAACGGCAATGGCTATTAAATCTCTGAAACTGAGTTGAGCTTCATCTAAAAGAGCCTCTACCCAATCCAAGGCATGTTGACTTGATTCAGGGCCGAGGTTCTCGTGGCGCACAAGGGCACCAGATGACAAAGGGGACTGCGGTTGACCCGAGTCCCCTTGTGGGTTGACCAAGGCCACTGAACACCACTGTGTCGAGGTGTCGATGGCCAGAATCGTCAATTAGATTTCCTCGTACAAAGGCAATGTCAAGAATTCTTCGAATTTCTCGCCAGTACTCATCGTGTCAAAAATCTCAGCAGCGCGATCCCAAAGACCTGTTGCACCACTAGCTTTAACTTTTGGCAATTCTTCAGCGATCAATTGACGAACTAACTCAACAGTGACTTTTCTGCCGTCATCCAAAACACCTTTTGGTGAGCGGATCCACTGCCATACTTGTGAACGGCTGATCTCTGCAGTAGCAGCATCTTCCATCAAGTTATGAATAGGTACGCAACCGTTACCAGCCAACCAAGCACCTAAATAATGGATACCCACGTTGATGTTCATGCGCAAACCAGCTTCAGTGATCGGCGTTTCTGGTTGGAAGTTCAACAAGTCAGCAGCCGTTACATTCACTTCTGGCTTTTGCTTGTCAAATTGGTTTGGACGATCGCCCAATACTGCTTTGAACTCAGCCATAGACGCTTCAACAAGACCTGGGTGAGCTACCCAGCCACCGTCGTAGCCATCAGTCGCATCACGCTTTTTGTCATTGATGATGCCTTGCATAGCAATCGCGTTTTTCTCTGGATCGTTCTTGATTGGAATCAATGCGCTCATACCGCCCATCGCTGGTGCGCCACGCTTGTGACATGTCTTCAATAGCAATAGAGCATAAGCACGCATGAATGGAGCAGTCATGGTCACTTTTGCACGGTCGGCCAAACAGAAGTTTTTATCAACTTTGAATTTCTTGATGCAAGAGAAGATGTAATCCCAACGACCTGCGTTCAAACCAGCGCTGTGCTCACGCAATTCATAAAGAATTTCGTCCATTTCAAATGCGGCCAAAATAGTTTCAATCAACACTGTGGCTTTGATCGTACCGCGTGGGAAACCTAACTCATCTTGAGTCATGCAGAAAATGTCATTCCACAAACGAGCTTCTAAATGGCTTTCCATTTTGGGCAAGTAGAAATATGGGCCTGCGCCACGTGCCAACTGTTCCTTAGCGTTGTGGAAGAAGAACAAAGCGAAGTCAAAAATACCGCCAGAAACACGTTGACCATCAACAGTCACGTGCTTTTCATCCAAGTGCCAACCACGTGGGCGAACTTGCAATGTAGCAATCTTGTCATTCAATTTGTAGCTCTTGCCATTTTGCTCAAGGCTCAATTCGCGACGAATCGCTTTTTTCATATTGATTTGACCTTGAATTTGATTTGTCCAGCTTGGGCTATTTGAATCTTCAAAGTCAGTCATGTAAGAGTCTGCGCCTGAGTTAAAGGCATTGATCACCATTTTGGCGTCTACTGGGCCAGTGATCTCAACACGACGGCACTGCAATGCTGCAGGAATTGGAGCAACTTTCCAGTCACCCTCACGGATATGTTTTGTCTCTGCCAAAAAGTCAGGTTTCTCACCAGCATCCAAACGCTTAGTGCGCTCTACACGTGCCTTAAGGAGTTCTTGACGACGTGGTTCAAAAGCGCGGTGAAGTTTGGCGACCAAAGCCAAAGCTTCAGGAGTCAAAATCGTTGCAAATTCTGGGGTTACTTCGGCACTGATGGCCATGCCTTGAGGCAAGTTAGACATAAAAAACTCCTGTAAAACAAATAGTTATGGTTATAAGTACGTAATGCTTTTTCGTGCAAAAGCAACATTATGCCTTTTGGAAGAAAAATTGTCCCAAAAGGCTTACTGAATAAATGATGAATTTATTGATTTAAGGTCAACCAAACCTGAAACTCAGGCGTTAATGGCACAAGGACACTTTTATAGGAGCCTTCTGTGAGATACGGTTTTAACCATTTATCTGATGATGAATTTCTAGTTTTGTGTAAAGAATTGAATAAAAACAAGGGCTTACTATTGATTGGCAAGATCAAAGAGTTACCTCCCAAGCTGGCCGCTTTTGCAGAATGGCGCAAAGGCTTGAGCTATATGCAAGCCTACGCTTGATCAAATTTACAAAAATAACTCAATAAATAGACAAAAGAATTAGTAGCATTCAATAAAAAAACCGCCTGATTGGGCGGTTTTTTTATTGGTGATACTCTAACTTGCATCTTTAACCCAAAGCTTGGATCACTTCGGGTGGGGCTTGAACTAATTCAATCAAAACACCTTCACCGCCGATGGGGAACTCTTCGTTGCCTTTCGGGTGTAAAAACGTGATGTCATAGCCTGCCGCACCCTTGCGAATGCCACCAGGTGCAAATCTCACACCATTGGCTGTCAACCATTCAACAGCAACTGGCAAGTTATCTACCCATAGACCAATGTGGTTTAGTGGGGTTGTGTGCACAGCCGGTTTCTTTTCTGGATCGATGGGCTGCATCAAATCGACTTCCACCTTGTGAACACCCTTGCCCATGGCACAAATGTCTTCATCAACGTTTTCACGTTCTGATTTGAATGTGCCCGTCATTTCTAGACCAAACATATCGACCCAAAGAGTCTTTAGCTTGTTCTTGTCAGGGCCACCAATGGCGACTTGTTGAATACCCAAAATTTTGAATGGCTTAGTCATCTCTTGGCTCACTCAAATCTCAGGATTTCTTGATCAACGGCAAGGCTCTCACCTTTGGTAGCCATCACTGCTGCTACCACGCCATCTTGAGTTGCCACCAAAACGTTTTCCATCTTCATCGCTTCAATGGCAGCAAGACGTTGGCCAGCCTCTACTTTTTGACCGACCGTCACAGCCACATCAACCAATAAACCAGGCATTGGTGATAACAAGAACTTCGACATATCGGGCGGTTCTTTGAACGGCATCAGTTTTTGCATTTCAGCAGCTTGCGGTGTTAACACCATGCTGTCGATTCTGACACCATCAAATTGCAAGCGATAGAACATGCCCATGCGCTCAACCTGAAGAGCAATCTCACGTCCGTTCACTGTTGCTTTGTAAATGATTTGACCCGGGTTCCAGTCTGAATCAATTTTGTAGACCGAACCAGCCACTGTTACTTCATAGCCACGGGCTGTTTCATGAATCGATGTTGGCACATAGTTCATCTTGCCTGCTTCACCAGCAGCCACCACGAATTCAGTTGGGATCTTGACTTCGTGACCTTCAAGCTGACCGTAAATACCAGCTGCACGATCCAAGTAACGACGATGAACAGCTGTAGCCAATGCATCCATTAGTTTTGGATCTTCAGCTTTCACATCAGTGGCTCTGAATCCGTGTGGGAATTCTTCAGCGATGAAGCCCGTATTGAAATCACCAGAAATGAAACGTGGGTGTTGCATCAAAGCAGCTTGGAATGGGATGTTTGAATGAATACCGCGAATCACGAACTCATTCAAAGCAGCGCGCATCTTTGTGATGGCATCCAAACGGTCTTTACCATGAACGATCAATTTAGCGATCATCGAGTCGTAGTACATCGGAATCTCACCACCCTCGTACACGCCTGTGTCCACACGCACACCATTCACCTCTTCAGGCGGTTGATAGCGAACTAGACGGCCAGTTGATGGCAAGAAATTGCGGTATGGATCATCCGCATTGATACGACACTCCATGGACCAACCATTGCGTTGAATGTCTTTTTGACCAAATGATAATTTTTCACCAGCGGCTACTCGGATCATTTGCTCGACAAGATCAAGACCTGTGATTGATTCAGTCACAGGGTGCTCAACTTGTAAACGAGTATTCATCTCTAGGAAGTAGAAAGACTGATCTTTACCGACTACAAATTCAACTGTACCGGCAGATTGATACTTCACCGCTTTAGCCAAGGCCACTGCTTGATCACCCATCGCTTTGCGAGTTTCATCACTGATGAATGGTGATGGAGCCTCTTCAATCACTTTTTGGTGACGACGCTGAATCGAGCACTCACGCTCCCATAGGTACACAGCGTTACCATGAGCATCACCCAATACCTGAATTTCAATATGACGCGGCTCTTCAACGAATTTCTCAATGAACACACGATCATCACCAAAGCTATTGCGCGCTTCATTCTTACAAGCTGAGAAACCTTCAAAAGCTTCTTTATCATTGAACGCAACACGCAAACCTTTACCGCCACCACCAGCAGATGCTTTGATCATTACTGGATAACCAATACCTTTGGCAATTTCTACTGCAGCTTCAGGTGTATCAATCGCATCGTTGTAACCAGGGATGGTATTGACCTTAGCTTCGTTGGCTAATTTCT
>JBJOKN010000040.1:0-7710 GCA_046046075.1 Pseudomonadota bacterium | reverse complement strand
CGTAGCACTTGGTAAACCAATCCCCTACTTTGAGATTCCAGCAACCAGCGGCCTGGTTTTTACACCAACCGCTTGCCAAGGACGCAAAGTTGTCATGTATTTCTATCCTAAAGATTCAACCCCAGGTTGCACTGTTGAATCTATGGAGTTCAGAGACGCAATTGACGATTTCACCAAAGCCAATACTTTGATTGTTGGCATTTCAAGAGATAACCTCAAATCTCACGAGAACTTTAAGAGAAAAATTGAGCTTCCTTTTGAGTTGCTTGCAGATACCGAAGAAACTCTGTGCCAAATGTTCGGTGTTATGAAAATGAAGAACATGTATGGCAAGCAAGTTCGCGGTATTGAGCGCAGCACATTCTTAATTGATGAAGAAGGTGTTTTGCGTCACGAATGGCGAGGACTTAAGATTCCTGGACACGTTCAAGATGTTTTAAAAGCTGCCATCGATTTATGATTGCAATGTCACACAAATTAGGATAAGTTATTACCTAGATGCACAAAAATACATTTACCTTATCAACCGCCAAACCACCAGGTAGGCGGTTTTTTCTTTTTTAGGAGACCTCCGGAATGCCTCTGCCACCAATCCCAACACAAGCAGCAGATAAAGTAAACATCAGCCGTCAACCAAAAGCAGAGTTAAAGAAACGTCCCAAAAGAATTGAAATTGAAGAAGTAGATGAAGTAACAGAGTTAGTCGAGAGTTCGGTCAATTTAGATCTTGATGCCGATGACTCTCAATCACTGGCGGACATTGCCATTGAGAAAATGCGCGCCCCGAGCAAATCCAGCAAGAAATCCTCAGCTCCGACAGCAAAGAGTTCAACACGCGTCAGAAAAATCCCTGACGACGGCATCATTCGTCTATTTGTTCTTGATACGAACGTACTGATGCATGACCCTTCAGCCCTATTCCGCTTCGAAGAGCATGATGTTTATCTACCAATGATGACGCTTGAAGAGTTGGATAACCACAAGAAAGGTATGAGTGAAGTTGCGCGCAATGCCCGTACGGTTAGTCGCTCTTTAGATCAGTTGGTAGCAAATACCAGCGGCGTACTGGAGGAAGGTATTCCTCTGAATAAATTAGGTAATAAGGATGCAACAGGCAATCTTTATTTCCAAATACAACTTAATAGCATCACCCTGCCTGATGGCTTACCAACAGGTAAAGCGGATAACATGATTCTTGGGGTTGTTAGAGAGCTTCAGCAAAGCCGCAAGGACCGACAAGTGGTGTTGGTATCAAAAGATATCAACATGCGCATCAAAGCCCGTGCCTTAGGCTTGCCTGCAGAAGATTACTTCAACGACCAAGTGCTCGAAGATCGCGACTTGATGTACGCGGGAATCCTTCAGCTTCCAGTAGATTTTTGGCCTAAACATGGCAAGGATATGGAAAGCTGGAGCGATGCAAAATCAGGCACGATGTTTTATCGAGTCACTGGCCCAACCGTAGCTCATATGATGGTCAATCAATTTGTCTATCAAGAGAACTCTGATGGTGGTACGCCGTTTTATGCCCAGGTCAGAGAAGTTCAAGGAAGGACTGCACTACTTCAAACCTTGCGAGACTTCTCGCATCAAAAGAACAATGTCTGGAGTATCACTGCACGCAATCGTGAGCAAAATTTTGCAATGAACTTGCTCATGAATCCTGATATTGATTTTGTGACCTTATTAGGTCAGGCTGGTACAGGTAAGACTCTGTTAGCCTTGGCTGCAGCTCTTGAGCAAGTGTTAGATAGCAAGCGCTATAACGAAATCATCATCACCCGCGCAACCGTTCCGGTTGGCGAAGATATTGGATTTTTGCCAGGTACTGAAGAAGAGAAAATGCAGCCATGGATGGGTGCTTTTGATGACAACTTAGAAGTTCTTCATCGCAATGAGGATGGTGCTGGCGAATGGGGTCGCGCTGCGACACAGGAGTTGATTCGCTCCAGAATCAAAGTGAAGAGCATGAACTTCATGCGTGGTCGCACATTTGTGAGTAAATTCTTGATCATTGATGAGGCGCAAAATTTAACGCCTAAACAAATGAAGACTTTGGTGACTCGTGCAGGTCCAGGAACAAAAATTGTTTGTTTGGGCAATATCGCTCAAATTGACACTCCTTACCTCACAGAAGGCTCGTCTGGCTTAACTTATGTGGTCGATCGCTTCAAGGGTTGGCGACACAGTGGTCACGTCACATTGGCGCGTGGCGAGCGTTCACGTTTAGCGGATCATGCAGCAGACGCTCTTTAATCAACGATGGCTTAAGAAGGCGAGGAAGCTCTCGCCTTCTTTTTCATTGTGCTTTGAGCAAAGCAAAAGATCTTTATTGATCTTTACCAGTTGTAGCGTTTTAACTGCGTGTGCGAGTCTGCCGAGATTTTCATCACTGCCTGATTTTGATAAAGAGGTCAGCGCTGGACTTGAAGATATTTCGATTGCAGCGATTGGTTTGGTGGGAATCCCCTATCGCTATGGTGGCAACACACCAAAAAGTGGTTTTGATTGCAGCGGCTTGATTGGCTATGTCTATAAGAATGCAGCTAATAAACAAATGCCACGCACCACTGATGAAATCGGCAAAATTGGTCAATCGCTAGGTAATTCAACGCCTGCTCCGGGTGACTTGGTATTTTTTAATACCCAAGGCGGCCCGCATTCGCATGTTGGTATTTATGTTGGTAAAGGACGTTTTGTGCATGCCCCATCAAAAGGAGGCACAGTTCGTTTAGAAAAAATCACCTCGCCTTATTGGTCCAAGAGATACACCGAGGCCAGACGAGTTGTGCAGAGGTGATTAGAAGGGTTCGTATCCGCCAGAAGACTGGCCTTGACCCAATGCCAAATTATCAAACTTGGTGAACTGACCCTGCCAGCTCAGCTTCACAGTGCCAATTGGACCATTACGCTGCTTGGCGCAAATAATTTCAGCAATACCTTTATCAGTGGTTGTGTCCGGGTGATAGACCTCATCACGATAAATAAACAAAATAACGTCAGCATCTTGTTCAATAGCGCCAGACTCGCGCAAATCAGACATGATTGGGCGTTTATTTGGTCGCTGCTCCAAGCCACGATTTAACTGAGATAAAGCAATCACTGGGCACTGCAACTCTTTGGCCAATGACTTTAATGATCTGGATATTTCTGAAATTTCTGTGGCACGATTTTCAGAACTGCCACCGCCACTGTTACCGCTCATCAACTGTAAATAGTCGACCACAATCAAACCCAATGTGCCGCACTTACGTGCAATACGTCTGGCTCTGGCACGAAGTTCAAGACTGCTTAAAGCTCCAGTCTCATCAATCATGATGCTGGCTTCATTTAAACGAGAAATCGCTTCAGTGATCTTTGGCCATTCATCTTCAGACAACTTACCAGTCCTCATGCGCGACTGATCAATACGTCCTACTGAACCGAGGATACGAGAAGCTAATTGAGAGGCGCCCATCTCCATTGAGAAAATCAAAACAGGTAAGCCTTCTTTGAGCGCAACGTTCTCAGCAATATTCACTGCGAAACTCGTTTTACCCATTGATGGACGACCGGCCACAATGATCAAGTCGCCCTTTTGTAGACCGCTGGTTTGACGATCTAAATCAACAAAACTAGTTGCGACACCAGTGACATCTGTTGAACCTTGACGGTGATAAAGCTCGTCAATGCGGCTCACCACCTCAGTCAACAAGGGGGCAATCTCAAAATAATCTGTTTTACCGCGATTACCTTCTTCGCCAATCGCCAAGATTCTGGATTCAGCCTCATCCAAAATAGTTCTGACCGAACGACCCTCGGGAGTGAATGCAGTTCCAGCAATTTGGTCTGAAGTTTGAATTAAACGACGCAAAACACTGCGGTCACGCACGATCTCAGCATAACCACGAATATTTGAAGCACTTGGCGTAGATTGAGCCAAAGCATTGAGGTAATCAATGCCAATCGATTCACCGCCACCTTGAGTTTTCATGGCCTCAGCGACCGTGATCACGTCCGCTGGCATACCTTCACTGGCCAACTTGCCAATCACACGATAAATCAAGCCATGATCAGGGCGATAGAAATCTTTTTCTGTAAGGATATCCCCCACCCGATCCCAGGCGGAGTTGTCCAAAAGCAAACCGCCGAGCACCGATTGCTCGGCCTCGACGGAATGCGGAGGTACTTTTAAAGCTTGTACAGCTAAATCAACCATGAACTGATGATATCAGAGAGATATCAAACAATTAAAGATGAATTAAGCTTGCTCGCCAATCACTTGGACAGTAATTTCTACAACTACGTCTGTGTGAACAGCAACTGATAACGGATGGTCACCAACAATCTTCAATGGGCCAGTTGGCATACGAACTGAAGCCTTCTCAATCGTAAAACCCTTGGCTTTCAAAGCGTCAGCAACGTCATGGTTTGTTACTGAACCAAACAAGCGGCCATCAACACCAGCTTTTTGTCTGATTTCAAGAACAAGACCACCCAACTTAGCGCCAACAGCTTGAGCAGCAGCCAATTTCTCAGCAGCTAGCTTCTCTAATTCAGCGCGCTTAGTTTCAAACTCAGCAATCGCTGCAGCAGTTGCACGGCGAGCCATGCGTTGTGGAATCAAAAAGTTACGTGCGAAACCATCTTTAACGCGAACAACGTCGCCCAAGTTACCGAGGTTAGCTACTTTTTCTAGGAGAATAATTTGCATAGTGACTCCTGATTATTTCTTATGTTGGTCAGTGAAAGGCATCAAGGCTAAAAAACGAGCGCGCTTGATGGCTGTCTCTAATTGGCGCTGATACAAAGCTTTAGTACCAGTCAAACGAGCAGGAGTGATCTTGCCGTTTTCGCCGATGAAGTCACGTAGTGTGTCTACATCTTTGTAATCAATTTGGTCAACGTTTGCAGCTGTGAAGCGGCAAAAACGCTTACGTTTAAATAATGGGTTTTGTGCTGGACGCTTGTTCTTGCGGTCATCACCTTTTTTTACAAATGCCATGATGTTTCCTTTTTACAATTCAATATGCGTGATATGAAAGACGAGTCGCTGACTGCGCAGGCTTTTATGAGTTAAGAACCCCTCAAATCTAGCCAACCTTCCCAACTCCATCTGATCCAGTTTTTGATGCACTGTTCCGATGGCCATCGCTTCAAGACTCATTTTGATTAACCTTGCATGACCTGCTTCTTGAACTTCGCCACTATGTTCTAGTAGGCATTCAATCACAGGGACTCCTGCAGGGGTGTATCTAAGAGCTTCCCGAGCGACAAGGGCGGCTGTTAGGATGAAATGATTCAACCCAAACCCGCTCAGTGCCTATTAGGCAGCAGGCGCCTCCGTTGCTTGAAGAGCTTTACGAGCTTCTTCACGTTCAACTTGCTTCATCATGATTGAAGGCTCTGTTTCAGCTTTCTTTGTCTTGATAACCAAGTGACGCAATACAGCATCGTTGAACTTAAAGCCGTGCTCTAGTTCATCAAGAGTCGTTAGACCGCACTCGATGTTCATGCAAACGTAGTGAGCTTTAGCAAGTTTGTCGATCATGTAAGCCATCTGACGACGACCCCAGTCTTCAACGCGGTGAACTTTGCCACCTTGAGTTGTAATAGTACTTGTGTACTTTTCAACCATGGCAGGTACTTGCTCGCTTTGGTCCGGATGGACGATAAAAACGATTTCGTAATGACGCATTAATTACTCCTTATGGATAAAAGTCACCTGGGCGTCTCAACTACCTCTGTTTAGGTAATTGACCAGTGTGACAAGGTAAAAAAACTACAGCCTTAGATTGTAGCAAAAATACTCTGCCAATCGTCAGTTTTACGGGAATTTGCCTCCAAAAGTGCTAGCTGAAGGGCGATTCTGGACTTGGCAGGATTCAAATCCCTGGCAGATAGCCAATTCCAGGCGGTATCAGGCTCGGGAATCTCAGAAAACACGGCGCCAGCCCCTACCCTTGAGGATCTGATGACTGCCACACCATTCAGGGCTGCCTGAATCAGTTGATCGGCCAAAACTTTGTTCACGCTACCCTGCCCTGTTCCAGCCACCACGATGCCTTGCACCCCTTTAGATACCAGCATATCGACCAACTTACCTGATGCGCCCGCATGACTGGTCACAATTTCCACCCAAGGCCACGAGGCTTCGGCTGGTAACTGCAGGTCTGCCTGCCTTTTATGAATGGGCCCGTCCAACTCGCGGGCATTGACCACTAGGGCATCTAGGGCGTGGGTGTGCTGTTTGGATAAATCCCTGGCCAGACAGGGTTTTCCGGCCATCACAGCCAAAATCCCAAATTGCTGGAGACGACGGGCTTCTTTGGCCAAATACAAGGCTGACTTTAAGTTGGTTTGACCATCTGAGTGATCAGCATTGGCTGGCAGCATAGCGCCTGTCAAAACCACAGCCTTTTTGTAGTGACTGGCTAATTTGCCCAAGGTGGCATGAAGAAAAACACCGGTTTCTTCCATGGTATCTGTGCCATGGGTGATCACAATCCCTGAAACATCATCATTCTCCAAGCCAGCCTTGACAGCCCAACCAAGCTTGACCAATAGGTCTTCGGTCATATTACGACTATCGATATTGGCAACTTGAACCGTGCGCACCTCACCAAATTCAAGGCTTTCTTGAACTTTCTCCAAAAGCCCCTCGACTGGAAGCTGGCCAGCGACGTAATTAAGAGGTTTTTGAGTATCCATGGCCAAACCTGCGATGGTTCCGCCAGTACCCAAAAGTAATAAATATTGCGCACTCATAAAAAACATTATCAATGGGTATTGCAAGTTATGAAATCACTGTATAGAATCACAGCATGGATGCAATCACAGCAAAACCCAAATTAACCGCCCGCCAAGAAGAGATTCTTGGCTTGATCACTGATGCCATCTCCAAGAGTGGCCTTCCGCCAACACGCGCTGAAATTGCGACCCGATTGGGCTTTGCCTCAGCGAATGCTGCTGAAGAGCATTTACGTGCACTAGCCCGTAAGGGATATGTTGAATTAACTCCAGGTACATCGCGTGGCATCAAATTACCTAAGCAGATGAATTTGCCACTGGCCGCATTACAACAACTCACCTTGCCATTGATTGGTCGAGTTGCAGCTGGCTCTCCTATCTTGGCAGTTGAACATATTCAAAAGCAGATTCCATGCGACCCATCATTGTTTGATAAAGGTGCTGATTATCTTTTGCAAGTTCGCGGCATGAGTATGCGCGACGCAGGTATTTTGGATGGTGATTATTTGGCTGTGAAGAAAACCACTGAAGCCAGAAATGGTGAAGTGGTTGTTGCTCGTCTAGATGATGAAGTAACCGTTAAACGCTGGTCACAATCCAAAGGTCCACACGGAATCAAAATTGAGTTGATTGCAGAAAATCCTGATTTTGAAAATATCATTGTTGATCCACGTCGTCACGAGATCACCATTGAGGGTCTTGCAGTTGGCTTGATCAGACCGGGCGGTCTTTAAATAAATTGTTCAGTTGATTTGTTGTTTAAAACCAGTCAATTTACTAATCAATAAATAGACGACTCACCCTCAGGTCTATTTTTAAAGCGCTTGTGTATCCAGTAGTACTCTGGAATTCTTGGTTTTATCACTTCCTCAAAGTATTGGCTCATGCGAATCGTATCCGCAACAGGATCGTCTGTCGGGAAATTAGGCCAAGGCTTACCGACATGACAGTCATAACCTGATTGATCAGATCGCAAAGTCG
>JBJOKN010000039.1:0-7712 GCA_046046075.1 Pseudomonadota bacterium | reverse complement strand
GATTGATTCTTCAAGTGAGATATTTGGTGCGCGCACAATCACTGGTGTGATTGAGCCTTCTTGCATGACTGGAATAAATGACTTGCCCAATAAAACGAAACCAAAGAGACTCACGCCAAGAGCAATCACAGCTCGCTTAACAACCAGGCTTGGATTTTCCAAGCACCAGTTCAACCACTTCATATAAGGCGTTTTTAACTTACTCACCACTTTCGTGTCGTGTTCAGCGCCACCTTTTAAGAGGTAGGAACACATCACTGGTGAGAGGGTGAAAGACAGTAAAAGTGAAATCGTCAGAGCAATGGCAATCGTCATTGCCAAAGGCCCGAACATTTTGCCCTCCATGCCCTCGAGGGCCAAGAGTGGCATGAAAACCAAAATAATGATGCCAACACCAAACAGAACCGGTGTGCCAACTTCAGCGGCAGCTTCTAAAACAATTCTGTTCTTTGATTCGCCGTTTTTCAGTCGCTCACCCAGTTTGGCGAATGTATTTTCAACCACCACCACCGAGCCGTCGACCATGATGCCGATCGCAATCGCCAGACCTCCCAGGGACATCAGATTGGCAGAAATGCCATAGTGATTCATGGTCAAGAAGGTCAGGAGGGGTGTAAGTACCAAAGTTGCTACAACAATCAAAGATGAGCGTACATCACCTAAGAACACAAATAAAACAATGATCACCAGGATGATGCCCTCAATCAATACCTTGGCAACGTTGAGCATGGCGGCATTGACCAAGACTGTTCTGTCGTAGAAAGGCACAATTTGCATACCTTCTGGTAGCAATTTACCTTCATTGATCTCTTTGACTTTCTCTTTGACGCGGGTAACCACTTCACGAGCATTGGCGCCGCGGTTCATTTGAACAATGCCGGCCACAGCCTCGGTTGTGCCGTTTTTAATGATCGCGCCTTGGCGAACTTCGGTGCCGATGGTGACTTCGGCCACATTCTTCACATAGACTGGTGTGCCGCGTACTTCTTTAAGAATGATTTGACCAATATCTTCGGGCTTTTCAATCAAGCCAATACCCCGAATCAAATATCTTTCTGAGTAAACAGGAAGGTGTCCGCCGCCTGAGTTAGAGTTATTTCTGGCAAGGGCTGTATAAACATCCTCTAGCTTGATCTGGTAGTGCCTTAATCGATCAGGGTTCACAAGGACGTGGTATTGCTTGGCATAACCACCCTGGGTATTGATTTCAGCAACACCAGGGATTGAACGCAACATAGGTCGAACGATCCAATCCTGGATCAAGCGACGCTCAATTAATTCATCAACACCAATTTCTTGATTGCCATCACTTGGGTGTTCGATGGTGTATTGATAAATTTCACCAAGTCCGGTGGATGGTGGAGCCATCACTGGTGCTACACCAACAGGCATTTTTGTCATGACCTCTAAGAGGCGCTCCATCACCAATTGTCTGGCGAAATAAATGTCAGTTTTCTCAGTAAACACCAAGGTGACAATTGATAAACCATTGCGGTTCAGAGAACGCATTTCAACAAGCCCTGGAAGACCTGTCATGGTAATTTCAATAGGTACTGTGACAAAGCGCTCAACTTCTTCAGGAGATCTGCCAGGCGCCTCGGTGGCAACTTGAACTTGAACGTTGGTCACGTCCGGGAAGGCATCCACCGATAGTTTTTTAACGGCCATCAAGCCCACAAAAAGCATCACGATTGCAATGACTGCAATCAAGACACGCTGCTGTAATGCTAGGCGAACAATTTTTTCAATCATTTTTTTATCCGCCGCTTAGCTGTCTTTTACGTTCTGTATTTAAGTGGTAAGCACCTTTAACAACAATTGATTGCCCTGGCTCAAGACCTGAGTAAATAGGGCGTTGACCTTTACCTTCAGGGCCAACCTTGACTTGCACCATCTTGAATGTGTCAAAAGTTTCGCGTTGAAACACATAGTCATAATTGCCTTCTCTGATGATGGCCTCGGATGGCACCACCAAGATATCCACGGGCTCACTCTCAACCATCAAGGTTGCAAGCATGCCTGGTCTTAATTGGCGATTGGTGTTATCAATCTCTGCGCGCACCACCACCGTTCTTGTTTCTGGGTTCACGATTGAACTCACGAAAGAAACGGTTGTCTCAATGACTTTTGAATTTAAGGCATTGATTTGAATATCAGACTTTTGACCTTTTTTAATCAAAGGTGCATTGGTCTCAGGTACTTGAGCAATTGCCCATAAAGTATCAAGATTGGCAATCGTGAAGAGCGCATCAGAAGGTTGTACCACCTGACCTTTGTTGATCTTTCTTTCAACCACTTCACCCGGAATGGTTGCGGTGACGTTGTTGATTGATTCGATGATGCCGGTCTTTGCAAGACGATTGATGCTGGTTTTGTTCATGCCTTGCACAATCAGTTGGTCTTGCGATGCTCTTAGTTCAGCTCTGGCATTACTTGCTTCAGATTCGCGGCGTTGCATTTCTGCCAAAGGAATCACATCTTCTTTAAACAAAATCTTGGCGCGCTCTGCTGATCTTTCAGCCAAGTCACTGGCATTTCTGGCTTTCAGAAAAGCCAGTTGGGATTGGGTGAGTTCAGTAGAGGTGATTTGTGCCAACACATCACCTTGCTTAACAACCTGACCTGGCATGGCAAGCATCTCGGCCACTCGACCTGTGACGTTGGCGCCAATTCTGGCTAAGTGAGATTCATGAAAATCAATTCTTCCAGGCACGCGTATCACTTCAATGAAAGGCCCAATAACGGCTTTGCCTTCAGTGATCATTTTTTCAATATCTTCATTCACATAAACAATGTTCGGGTTTTGAGCTCTGACCTGTGCTGGTGCCTTGTCAAAATAGCCAAACAAATTGAGGGTAAAGAGAAGAAGAAAAATCCAAGGTAAAAATGGAGCAACTTTGCGGACAGACTCAGGAAGTTTGTCAAATGTCTCAAGCACCACGGGAGCCACGCCGCTAAGCCAAGCCCTGGTATTTTTATTGGCTTGTGATTGAAGGTTCTTAATGAGATCAATTCCTTTTTTCGCATGATTCATCAGCCAGTCATAAACAATCTGGGCATTTTGTTTCATCGAGCTCATTGCTGGAATATGTAGTTTCATATTACTTTTCTGTTAGCTTAGAGAGTGTTGCTTGGTTTGATCGAAGTCTTTCAATTTCTGTGGTGATCAGGGCTAGTTCATGCTTAGCTCTAATGAGATCAGCACGAATGGCTCTGAATGTTCTCTGGGCATCTAGGTATTCAAGCATGCCGCGCTCACCGAACCTGTATGAAGCTTCAGCAATTCTTCGGGCATCTTTCGCTTGAACAACAACTTGATTTTCCAGAATGTCCACTTGGTAAGTGATTGTTTGGAATGCTTGGTAAGCCATTTCAATTTGGGTTTCAATATTCTGTGACTCATGGTTGACCATGTTCTTTGCACGCGAGACATTGGCTGCTGCTTCTCTGACTTGACCGATTCTCCAATCCCAAATTGGAATCGTTACCACCAAGCCATAACTACGATCAGTGAACTCAGGCTCATTATTTTGTTGAGCTTTCAAAGATAGTTTTGGTAGACGTGAGTTTTTCTCTAAACTCAATCTAGATTCAGCACTCTCAAGTTCGGCTCTGGCGCGTTGCAACTCTGGATTTTGGTTTCTGACCTCATCAAGAAGTGCAGGTAGGGGCGGAAGCATTCCAGGCTTGATGTCTTTGACGGTATCGATTTCAAAGTCTGGAGGTAATTGAGGTCCCACAGCTCTACGAAGTTCTGATTTGGATTGAATGACCCTTGATTGACTTGCTTGAGCAATCATCTTCACATTCAAATAGTCAGTTTCAGCTCTGATGAATTCAAACTTGGCAGTTTCACCAACCTGGTATCTGAGTTCAATGCGATCACGTATCTGGCGAGTTAGCTCTAAATCCTCTTTAGCCGCCTTGAGTTCTTCTTGTCTTCTGACATGATCGTAATAACGATTTTTTACTTTTGCGATCAGCTCGAACTCTTTTGCGATTCTGCCTGCTTCACTGGCGCGTAGCTGAGCCTCTGCGGCATTGACGCGAGGAATACGGGTGTAAGGCATGTCCAGAGGTTGAGTAACTGACCAAGATGATGTTGGACCAGGTGTGCCAGATTGACTGCGCAGGCGTTGCTGACCTCTGACACCTTCAAATTCTGGATTAGGAATCGCTCTAGCAGCACTCAATTGACCGCTGACAGCTTTCACTTGATCTCGAGCCGCTAATATTTCAGGATTTGAACTGATCGCGATACTGATTAAATAATCCAAGGTGTGTTTATTGGAGGCATGTGACATCGAAGGTGAAAGTGAGATGGCCAGGGCTAAAAATAAACCCAAGCTTGCAGTACTTGCCAAGGCTTTAATGGATGCATTAGAGCCAGCTTGCTTGTGCGACATTTTTTTAATGGTTAAATGCCAAGTATTTTGTCTCATTGGTGATTAGATCAACCTATTTAATATTATTTAAATTGTTATTAGGATTATCCCTTAATTGCTTATATGCTTTGTGGCAAAATCCAAATACCACAAAGAATTTAATGGTTTTAATATTTTTGTGGGTTTATTGAATACCCTTAATTACTCTAAATTAATTCTTTCTCTTGATTTTTTAATTTTGATTCTCATATCTGCCCTATGAAAGTCTATAACCTCGCCTGCCATCTAGACCACCACTTTGAAGGGTGGTTTGCATCTGAAGCCGATGCTTTGTCTCAGCAAGAGACGGGCTTACTCACGTGCCCTGTTTGCGATAGTAAGGAAATTGTTCGTTTACCTTCTGCCCCACGAATTTCTAAGCGCGCCAGCCGAGAGTTGGTTTCTGCTGACCAAGCAGCGTCGCAAGCCAATCAATCAGCTGGAGTAGCGAGTGGTGCAGGGCAATCCATGGTTTTGACTGGATCTGAGCATGCGCATTTGCAGGCACAGGTTCAAGCCACTGTCATGAAAGCGATGAGAGAACTTATCAACAAAACTGAAGATGTTGGCCATGACTTTGCTGAAGAGGCCAGAAAAATTCATTACCAAGAAGCACCAGAAAGAAGCATTCGTGGTCATGCCACGGTTGATGAAACCGCTGAACTTCGTGAAGAGGGGATTGAGGTGGTGTCTTTGCCGATTTTCCCGGCCCTAAAAGACACCTTGCAGTAATTCGATTGACTGTAAAAGCCCGCTGACCACGTGACCCAAATTACTTGGGTACCACCCTCTGTTGGCGACTGAAGTCTTGAACCGGAACTTCGCTTGGTTTTAGGCGCTTTTCACACACGGCTTTACCCTCAAAAACCCGCATCACAGAACAATCATGCCCGGTACCTTCGGATGCCGCATGGTCGGTCAAACTCTTTCCAGTAGTGACGGTGGTACCCACGCTGGCGGCTGTCACAGGGTAGGCTGCCACCATTGCGCATGCTGATAATTGCCCTATGGCCAATAACGCAGCAAAAAGCTTGAGAAAAAGTCTAAAAACCGTCAATTAGGTAGAATATCGGTAAAGTTGTAATTCTAAGAATATAAATGAAGTAGGAGACAAAATGTCAGAAACTATTGGACACCATATCAATGGTGAGGTCATCCGTTTTGGTGGCGCAACAGCCCCAGTGTATGAGCCAGCAACAGGTCAAGTTCGTGCAAATGTTGAGTTAGCCCCAGTCGATGGGGTTGCTAAAGCTGTTGCTGCAGCCAAAGCTGCATTTCCAGCCTGGTCAACTACCCCAGTGACTCGTCGCGCTAAGGTGATGTTCAACTTCAAAGCCATCATTGAAGCTCGTATCGATGAAATGGCAGAAGTGATCACCCGTGAGCACGGTAAAACATTTGATGATGCCAAAGGCGAGATTCAGCGTGGTCTAGAAGTGGTTGATTTTGCTTGTGGCATTCCGCAGCTTTTAAAAGGTGAGTACACCGAGCAAATTGCCAAAGGCATGGATGCATGGACGATGCGTCAAGCACTTGGTGTTTGCGCAGGTATCACACCATTTAACTTTCCAGCGATGGTGCCGATGTGGATGTACCCAGTAGCGATTGCCTGTGGCAACACATTTGTTCTTAAGCCTTCAGAAAGAGATCCTTCAGCCACTTTATTAGCTGCTAAGTGGTTGGAAGAAGCTGGTCTACCAAAAGGTGTCTTTAACGTTGTGCAGGGCGATAAAACCGCTGTGGACGCATTATTGAACCACCCTGATGTCAAAGGTATCAGCTTTGTTGGATCAACTCCAATCGCTTCTTATATTTATGAAACAGCTGCTAAAAACGGTAAGCGCGTTCAAGCTTTGGGCGGAGCAAAAAACCACATGGTGGTGATGCCTGATGCCGATTTGGATCAAGCGGTAGATGCTTTGATGGGGGCTGCATACGGTTCTGCTGGTGAGCGTTGTATGGCGATTTCAGTAGCGGTGGCTGTTGGTAATGTGGCTGATGCTTTGATTGAAAAACTATCGACCCGTATCAAGAAACTCAAGGTCGATAACGGTTTAACTCCAGGCGCAGAAATGGGTCCATTGGTGACCAAGGTGCATTTGGACAAGGTCACAGGCTTTGTTGATGCTGGTGTTAAAGAGGGTGCCAAATTAGTTGTCGACGGTCGTAACTTAAAAGTGGCTGGTTGTGAAAATGGCTTCTTCTTAGGCGGTTGTTTATTCGACAACGTGAAGCCTAATATGAGCATCTACAAAGAAGAAATCTTTGGCCCAGTATTGAGCGTGATGCGTGTGGACGATGTTGCCACTGCGATCCAATTGATTAACGATCATGAGTATGGCAACGGCACAGCAATTTTCACCAGAGACGGTAATACCGCGCGTGAATTTGTGAGCCGTATCCAGGTGGGTATGGTGGGCGTGAACGTGCCTATTCCAGTACCAATGGCCTTCCATTCATTCGGTGGCTGGAAGCGCAGTCTGTTCGGTGATCACCACGTGCATGGTCCAGAAGGTGTGCGTTTCTACACCCGCATGAAGGCTGTGACTCAGCGTTGGCCAGAAACCATCGCACAAGGACCAAGCTTTAGCATGCCTGTGAATGGCTAATGGATCGAATCCTTAGTTAAATTACCTAACTTAAATCAATCCATTTGATTTTTATCAATTTGGACTAAAACATGGGGGCTTAAAATGCCCCCATGACTTTTATAGAGCCGTCCTCTGTTCTAGCCCCAGCAGGCTCTGAGCCATTGTTTCAGCCTGAGCTATTGAAGCGCTTTGATATCAATGGGCCGCGTTATACCTCCTACCCAACGGCTGATCGATTCAATGGTCAATTCAATCAAGCAGACTACATCGATGCTTTGCAACGATGTGCAACTCATCAAAAACCAATTTCTCTGTATTTTCATCTGCCGTTTTGTCCGAACATTTGCTACTACTGTGGATGTAACAAAATCATCACCAAGGATCATGGGCGAAGCGCTAAGTACATCAAATACCTGGCCAAAGAAATGAATCTTGTCACCCAAGCCATGGGTGCCCATAAAAAAATACCAGTGACTCAACTTCATTGGGGTGGTGGTACGCCAACATTTTTATCTCATGAAGAAATGATTGAGTTGATGCACCACACCAAAGAGCATTTTGAACTTCAAGCAGGTGGCGAGTACTCCATTGAGATTGATCCGCGGCGCGTCAGTGAGGCTGATATTGAACTCTTGGCAAAGTTGGGATTTAACCGCATCAGTTTGGGTGTGCAAGACTTTAATTTGGAAGTTCAGCA
>JBJOKN010000038.1:0-7903 GCA_046046075.1 Pseudomonadota bacterium | reverse complement strand
GCCGATAGTCTTTTAAATCAAGGGATTGGCCCAATTGGCTTGACACCCTCAGAAGTCATTAAAGAGATACGAAATTTGATAAATATCAAATAAAAAGCCCTTTTTCATGGATAATACTGTCCATAGCTAATATTTTGATCAGGGAGCTTTAAATGAACGAATGGCACAAGGAAAGTAAAGACGACATCAACCAAAAAATCATCACTTTGATCGTGATGTTGGCTGCTGCTACATGTTTGGCAATTTTGTTCGCTTTAGCTGCTGCCCATATCGGTTACGTTCTGTAATCAAACCAATTATTAAAAAAGCTGCCTTAGGAAAGTAAGGCAGCTTTTTTTATTCTTTCTTTTTTTATCTTTTATTTAATTTGATCAAGTAACTCAGGTAAGAAAAATTCACTGATCAAAATAGGGTGGCCACGTAATTGGTAGAGGCTTCTTCTTCCCCAACCTATGCCAGGTATCTCGGTGATTTCTCGTAAAAGAATTGGTGCAAGCCCTTTTTTAAAAAGTACTTCACCTAATGGCTTACTTCCAAGTTGTAAGACATCACGATTGATACCTGTTGAGCTGCTAGTGGGTAAAACGCTGCGTGCAAAAACAACTGGCACGTCGTTCACGCAAAGATAGACTTCTCGAATACGGCAACGACGAATGGATTGACCGAATAAGGCCGCTTCGTCATCTAACAGGCTTTGCCTGCAATCGCTTAAGACCTCAACAGTGACTGTTGATTGGGTTTTTTCTGCAATAAGTTGGGTAAGGGAATGAGGGTTGCTTAACCAGTCTTGCCAGACCAACGGTGCTGCGTGCAGCACCGTATGATCAAGATTCAACCAAGACCGGCGAAGCTTTTTCATTTACGCAAATGAGCGCTTTTGACCTGATGGTTTACCGCCGCCAAATTTAGGACCTGAAGAAGGCTTGCCTGAACCAGCAAATTTAGGACCAGTTGGCTTTGCAAAATGATTTTGCTTGAATGTCTTGCCTTCGCCTTGACCTTGGCCATGACGATTAGAAGCATTACTTGCACCTTTGCCGCCGAAAGATCTGCCTGGGCGACCAGAACCTGGACGGTGTGATGGCTTGCGTGATTTTTCTTGTGGCTCAAGTCCAGGAATCACTTCAGCTTGTAACTGCTGTTGTGTGTACTGTTCGATGGCACGAATCTTTGAGCGATCGCGGTGTTCAGCCAAAGTGATGGCGACACCACTGCGACCGGCGCGGCCTGTACGACCAATGCGGTGAACGTAATCTTCAGCTTTCATTGGTAAACCAAAGTTGATCACGTGTGTAATCGTTGGAACGTCGATGCCGCGAGCAGCCACATCTGTTGCTACCAAGATACGAGTTTGACCTTTGCGCAATGATTGCAAGCGACGATTACGAACAGCTTGAGGCATTGCGCCGTGAAGGGCAGTTGCTTCGTGGCCGTCAGCACGCAATGAATCAGCAATTGATTCACTGTCTACTTGAGTGCTAGCAAATACAACGGCTTGTTCCATTGTTGGATCTGATAACCAATGGCTCAATAATTTGTGCTTGTGCGCAATGCTGTCTGCCCAATGCAATGTTTGAGAAATGTTTTCATGTTTGTCATGAGCGCTGGCCAATTCAATACGACCAGGATTGTTCATGAGGCTTGTGGCCAATTGCATGATGCGTGGAGCAAATGTTGCTGAGAACATCAATGTTTGACCGCGGTCTGAACATAGTTCATGAATGGCTTCGATGTCGTCTTGGAAACCAAGATCTAACATGCGGTCAGCTTCGTCAACAATCATGCATTTCACTTTATCTAAGCGAATGGCGCGGCTGTTGCTCAAGTCTAATAAACGACCAGGTGTTGCAACAACGAGGTTAGCACCCTTGATCTGAGAAATTTGTTTACCGTAAGGCATGCCACCCATGATGGTTGCAATACGAATGCCGCGTGCAAACTTCACCAAATTAATGGCGTCCGCACTTACTTGCTGAGCAAGTTCGCGTGTTGGGCACAAAACCAATACTTGTGGCTCAGCACGACCTGGAACAGGTTTACCGTTTGGATTGGCCGCTAGCAATTGATTCAATAAAGGCAATAAGAAGGCTGCAGTTTTTCCACTGCCTGTTTGGCTGCTCACCATCCAGTCGCCACCAGTCAAGGCAGCAGGGATCACTTTTTCTTGTACAGGAGTAGCCTGTGTATAGCCAAGAGCTTCAGTTGCTTGAAGTAGGGGTTGGGCTAAGCCCAGTTCTTTAAAACTAATAGTCATAGTCACGCACATCCCTTAGGAGGGATGTCCTTTCTGTGGTTTGGTCAATTAAGGCATCGACCAACAGACAAACAAAAAGGCATGATGTTCTCTAAATCAGAACTCTGGCTGGGGGCGATGTTTCATACTACAAAGCGGATTATGCCATACTTTCGGTTTTATTGCTGCACCGCATAAATGAGCCGTCAGGATAGTGATGGTTTGCTTTGCTAAGATTCGTCCCAACTTAATGTATTGCATGGAGAAAAAATGAGCTTAAACAACGTTCACCCAGGATCAAAGATCCCAGATCAGTTCAATGTCATCATTGAAATCCCAATGAATTCAGACCCTGTGAAGTATGAAGTGGATAAAGAGTCTGGCGCAGTATTTGTGGATCGTTTCATGGGCACCGCCATGCATTACCCATGTAACTATGGCTATATCCCACAAACATTGTCAGAAGACGGAGATCCTGCTGACGTGTTGGTTTTGACTCCATTCCCAATTCCACCAGGCGTTGTGATCACTTGCCGTGCTTTGGGCGTGTTGCACATGGATGATGAATCAGGTGGCGACGCTAAGTTGTTGGCTGTGCCAACTGAAAAGATTTTGCCAATGTACGCAGATATCCAGAAAATGGAAGACTTGAACCCATTGGTAACTCAACAGATTCAGCACTTCTTTGAGCACTACAAAGACCTTGAAAAAGGTAAGTGGGTAAAAGTAAAAGGTTGGGAAGGTATTGATGCTGCCAAGAAAGAAATCATGGGCAGCGTAGAGCGTTACAACAAGACTAAATAAGCAGTCTTCTGACGCTAAGCGGAGGCAATGGGATAATGTTTCTCATGCCTCCGTTTTTTATTGCCCTATCTCAGTCAAACCCCGTTCTCGGTGATTTAGCCAAGAACGCGCAGTTAATTCTTGATGATGCAAAAAAATCCGCTGCACAGGGCGCCAAATTATTGGTGACACCTGAGTTATCTCTCACGGGTTATCCGCCTGAAGATTTGCTGCTAAGAGATGCATTCATCCAAGCCGTTGAACAGCAATTAAGTCAATTGGCCCAAGCTTTGGCCATCTATCCTGATCTAAGGGTCTTGGTGGGTCACCCCCAAAGAACATCTACTGGTTTACAAAATATGGCCAGTATTTTGTTTGGTGGCAAAGTGATTACCTCTTATGCCAAGCAAAAATTGCCGAATCATGAAGTCTTTGATGAGGTGAGATATTTTGAGCCAGGCAAGGATGCTTGCGTATTTGATATTGATGGCACAAAAGTAGGTGTTCTCATTTGTGAGGATGCCTGGCACAGTGGTCCAGCAGCCCAAGCCAAGCATGCAGGAGCCGAGCTCTTGATTGTTTCAAATGCATCGCCTTACCACTTAGAAAAACAAGACCTTCGTCAACAAGTGATCAAGTCCATTGTTTTAGAAACTGGTTTACCTTTGGTTTATTTGAATGCTGTTGGCGGACAAGATGAATTGGTTTTTGATGGTGCCTCTTTTGCATTGAATAAGTCCGGTGAGGTTGCTTTGAGTTTGCCTCACTTTAAAGAGTGTTTGGCATTCATTGAATTTAAGCAAGATCGCGACATCAATGACTTGGTAAAAAATACCATCAGCCCAGCAACCTCAATGGAAGCGCAAGTCTATGACGCCTTGGTATTGGGCGTTAAAGACTACTTGAATAAAAATGGTTTTCCTGGTGCCATCATCGGTTTGTCTGGTGGTGTTGATTCAGCCTTAGTTTTAGCGATTGCCGTAGATGCATTGGGCGCTGATAAGGTTCGTGCGGTAATGATGCCTTCACGCTATACCGCTGATATCTCTTGGATTGATGCCAAGCAAATGGCTGATAACTTAGGTGTGCAATACGATGAAATCAACATTGCCCCGATGGTGGATGCTTTTGATGCTTCATTGGCATCAGAGTTTGCAGGTTTGCCAATTGATGCCACTGAAGAAAATATCCAAGCAAGGGTGCGCGGCACTTTGTTGATGGCGTTATCCAATAAATCAGGTCGCATTGTTTTGACCACCGGTAACAAGAGTGAAATGGCTGTGGGTTACTGCACACTGTATGGTGATATGGCCGGTGGTTTTGCTGTGATCAAGGATGTTGCCAAAACCTTGGTTTACCGACTATGCCAATACCGAAACGGGATTGAATCTGTGATTCCGGAGCGTATTTTGACCAGAGCTCCTTCAGCGGAATTAAGACCTGATCAAAAAGATCAGGACAGCTTGCCTGAATATGATGTCTTGGATGCCATCCTGGCTTTGTATATGGAGCAAGATGAATCGATTCAATCCATCATCGAGCGTGGCTTTAAAGCTGAAGATGTGGAGAAGGTCACACGTTTAATCAAGATCAATGAATACAAACGTCGCCAGGCACCTATTGGCGTTAGGATCACTCAACGAGCTTTTGGTCGGGATTGGCGATACCCCATCACCAATAAGTTCCGCGCTTGATATTTTGATGTCTTGATAGAAATTTAGGTATCATCAAATTTATTAGGAGATGAATATGAAACAAGTTACAGCAATCATTAAGCCGTTTAAATTGGATGAGGTCCGCGAGGGCTTGGCTGAATTGGGCGTCACAGGTTTGACAGTGACTGAAGTCAAAGGCTTTGGCCGTCAAAAAGGACATACTGAGCTCTACCGCGGTGCTGAATACGTGGTCGATTTCTTGCCAAAAATCAAGGTTGAAGTGGTGGTCGCTGATGATCGCGTGGAAGCTGTGATTGATGCGATTGTTAAAGCTGCTCACACTGGAAAAATTGGTGATGGCAAAATCTTCGTATCGCCAATTGAACAAGTGATCCGTATCCGTACTGGTGAAACCAACGAATCAGCTGTTTGATAAAAATCTCTTAACTGAGATCCTTTCAAAAATAAATAAAGCCCAGAATTTCTGGGCTTTATTTATTGTTACTTCTAACTTCTAAATTCTGATTTCTACTTCTTCTGAGCTTTTCTAGACACTTCTCACCAGTTACAAGGTTTCCAAATAACGTTGAGCATCTAGTGCAGCCATACAGCCTGTTCCAGCACTGGTAATGGCTTGACGGTAGATATGGTCTTGTACATCGCCAGCAGCAAAAACACCTGGAATATTGGTGGCTGTTGCGTTGCCTGACAAACCACTCTTGGTCTTTAGGTAGCCGTTTTCCATATCAAGCTGACCTACGAATAAGTCAGTGTTAGGTTTGTGACCGATAGCCACAAACACGCCTTTTAATGGAATCTCTTTTTTGGCGCCTGATGAATTGGCAACACGAACAGCTGTGACGCCTGTGTTATCACCCAATACTTCATCCAAATGACTGTTCCACTCAATGGCAACTTTACCTTCAGCCACTTTGGCCATTAAACGGTCAATCAAAATTGGCTCAGCACGGAATTTGTCACGACGATGAATCACGGTCACTTTGTTAGCGATACCCGCTAAATAAAGAGCTTCTTCAACCGCTGTATTACCGCCACCAATCACGCAAACATCTTGGTTTCTGTAGAAGAAACCATCGCATGTGGCACAGGCAGAAACACCCTTGCCCATGAAAGCTTCTTCACTAGGCATACCCAAATACTGGGCTGAGGCACCTGTCGAAATGATCAAAGAATCGCAGGTGTAGGTGCCGGAGTCACCTTCAAGGCGAATTGGCTTTTCTGTCAAAGCAGCGGTATGAATATGGTCAAAAATGATTTCGGTCTTAAATCGCTCGGCATGCTCTAAAAAGCGCTGCATGAGCTCTGGTCCTTGGACGCCATTTGGGTCGGCTGGCCAGTTTTCAACCTCTGTGGTTGTCATCAATTGGCCGCCTTGGGCGATACCAGTGATTAAAACGGGGTCTAGGTTGGCGCGAGCCGCATAAACGGCTGCTGTGTAGCCCGCAGGGCCTGAACCTAGGATGAGTACTTTTGCGTGTTTAAGATTTTTTGTCGTCATATCCCAATTATAAGACTTTGATTGTTTCTTGTTGATTACAATCAGGAGAACATGGCTAGAATTGCATCCTCTCAAAACCCACCTCCAGCTAATAGCGGGCCAGAAACCCGTTTGACCCGCCTCATGCGTGAGGTCAAATGGATTGCCTTCATGGCACTGACTTTGGCCTTGTTTGCCGTTTTGGCAACCTATAGCAAGAGCGACCCAGCTTGGTCGCATGCCAATCAGGTGGCCAATATAGCCAATATTGGCGGTCGTTTGGGTGCATGGACGGCGGATATTTTGTTTTATGTTTTTGGCGCATCAGCCTATTGGTGGGTGATTTTGTTGCTCAGACGGGCGATCAGGGGTTGGCAAGAGCTAACAGCCGCCAAACTTCCTGGCCAGCAATTAGAGCCAGAACCATTCTTACCAAGATTCTTGGGATTTGGCTTGACCATGGTTTCAAGCATGGCGCTTGAATCGATTCGTATGCACAGCATGACCATGGATCTGCCACGACCACCTGGTGGTGTGTTGGGTGAACTATTGGGTGATCCATTGCAAATGGCCATTGGCTTCACGGGCGCCACATTGGTTCTTTTGGTGATTCTTGCAATTGGTGTTTCATTATTTTTAAGATTTTCTTGGTTAACGCTGGCAGAGCAGGTCGGTAGATTTTTAGAGATCTCATGGAGACGCATTCGCGAGCGTCGCGAGTCTGAAGAAGATCGCCGCATCGGAGAACAAGCTGCTGAAGTGCGTGAAGAGATTGTTGAAGAAGAGCGCGTGAAGATTGAAGAGCTACCTCCTGTGCCTATTTATAGAGCGCCATTGAGTGTGGTTAAGAGTGAGAGGGTTGAGCGTGAAAAGCAACAGCCATTGTTTGCTGAAATCACTGATTCTGAGTTGCCGCCACTGTCATTGTTAGACCCTGTTCCACCAGTCAAAGAAACTATTTCTGCTGATACCCTTGAATTTACATCACGCTTAATTGAACGTAAGCTAAAAGAATTCAATATCGAAGTAAAAGTGATTTCAGCCCACCCTGGTCCAGTGGTGACGCGTTACGAAATCGAGCCTGCGATGGGTGTCAAAGGTAGTCAGATTGTTAATCTACAAAAAGACTTGTCCCGCGCTCTAGGTGTTTTGAGTGTTCGCGTGGTTGAAACAATCCCGGGTAAAACATGCATGGGATTGGAGTTACCAAATCCGAATCGCCAAGCAGTGCATCTCACTGAAATCCTCAGTTCTCGTGTTTATAACGACAGCAGCTCACTGTTGACCTTGTCTTTGGGTAAAGACATCGGCGGTGCTCCAGTGATTGCTGATTTGGCAAAAATGCCACATTGCTTGGTTGCAGGTACTACCGGTTCTGGTAAATCGGTTGGTATCAATTCGATGATTCTGTCTTTGCTTTACAAAGCAAAGGCAGATGAGGTTCGTTTGATCATGATTGATCCAAAGATGCTTGAGATGGCAGTTTATGAAGGCATCCCTCATTTATTGTGCCCAGTTGTGACAGACATGAAGCAAGCCTACAACGCGCTCAATTGGGCCGTGATTGAAATGGACCGCCGATATAAATTGATGAGTAAATTTGGTGTACGTAACTTGGCTGGCTTTAACAAGAAAATCATTGATGCTGAAGCCAAAGGCGAATATCTCTATAACCCATTCAGCTTGACACCAGATGATCCTGAGCCTCTACACAAAGCGCCAGTCATTGTGATT
>JBJOKN010000181.1:0-2635 GCA_046046075.1 Pseudomonadota bacterium | reverse complement strand
CGCACAATCTTCTTGGCAAGTTCAGTGCTGATACCTTTTTGGATCTCAACAATTTGCTTGAGCTTGTCGCCTGAAATCTTTTCAAGCTTGCCGTCTTTTAGAAAGCGCACATCCACATTGCGCTTGGCTAATTTGGCTAGAAGCACATCACGAACTTGTCGTAACTTAAAGTCATCGTCACCATAAAGAGTGAGTTCTTCACCTTTTTGTTCGATTCTGGCATCTGATCCTTTGAAATCGAAGCGTGTTGAAATTTCTTTATTGGCTTGCTCCAGAGCATTTTTTACTTCAATCATGTCTGGTTCACATACAACGTCAAATGAGGGCATGGGTCACCTAAAAATCAATTGAAAAGTTAATCACAGTTAAGATTGTGGCATGAAGATTGAATTAAATGCCACATTACGCGAACACAACACCTTTGGTTTTGATGTGTCTGCCCAATATTTGGTCCATTTGACCGAAGTTGTGGATGTGCCTGAATTGATTCAAAAAGCTCAAAAAGACAATGTCCCTTGGCAAATCTTTGGTGGCGGAAGTAATTCGGTCTTGGCCAAAGATCTGGCTGGTTATACCGGCTTGATGGAAATCAAGGGGCGCCAACTTTTAAGAGAAACCGCCACGCATTTTTATATTGAAGCGATGGCGGGAGAATCGTGGCATGAGCTGGTGCATTGGTCTTTAGAAAATCATTACGATGGTTTAGAGAATTTGGCGCTCATTCCTGGAACGGTCGGTGCTGCACCTATTCAAAACATTGGCGCCTATGGTTTGGAACTGGCACAAGTATTCGATAGTCTTTGTGCCTTCGATACTCTTAGTAATAAATTTGTCAAACTATCCAAAGAGCAATGTGAGTTCTCATACAGAAACAGTATTTTTAAAAAACAAGCAGGACGTTATGTGGTTGTTTCTGTTTGTTTTGAGCTTGCCAAAAAGTGGCAGCCTAATATTTCTTATGCAGAATTGAACAAAGCTTTTCAAGATCAAGAGAAAGTTTCAGCCAAAGAGATCTTTGAAAAAGTGTGTTCGATTCGTCAAGCGAAATTGCCGGATCCTCATTTGATCGGTAATGCCGGTAGTTTTTTCCATAACCCGGTTGTGAGTTATCAGAAATACCTTGAGCTAAAGAAACAATTCCCATTGTTGGTCAGCTACCCGACTGATGCGAGCAATGATGAATGTGATTGGAAGTTGGCTGCTGGCTGGTTGATTGATCAATGTGGCTTCAAAGGGCTGCGTCAGGGGAATGTGGGTGTTTATGAGAAGCAGGCCTTGGTCTTGGTCAATCATGGTGGCGGCACAGGAGCTGAATTGCTCAAGCTAGCAGATACCATCAAGCAAAAAGTCAAAGAAACGTTTGGTGTTTCTTTGACGATTGAGCCGATCATTTATGAATGATCTAAAAATTATTCAATTCCAAATAAGAACTAAACAAGAACCAAATAAAAATAATTCAATTGCTAAAGCAGCAGTAGCCAAAGTGGCAATGTGACTGCAGCAGCAATGGTCATAATGGAAATGCATACCGCCACCAATGTTCCGTCACCACCCATGCGATTGGCTAAAACATACGCCGTTGTGGCTGTTGGCATGGCAGCAAAAAGAACAACGCTGTTGAGTTGTGCTTGAGATAAGCCCATATAGCGACCCAAAATGAGTGCCACGGCTGGCATGGCCAATAACTTGATCGCACTCCAGTAGGCAATCAGTGCGCCATCTTTTTTGCTTTGTATCCACATCAAACCAGAGCCAACAGTAAGAAGTCCAAGGCCAATAGATGCCGCACCTAAACGTGACATGGCAAGCGCAATCGGTTCAGGTAGTTTTAAACCCAGAATGTTGCTGATGAGTCCTAATGTGGTTGCGATGATCAAAGGATTTCTTAAAAGCTCTTTGAAAATGTGAGATTCAGAATTTTTTGCCAAAGCCCATACGGCAAATCCATTCGCAACAGGGACAAAGCATCCAGTGGTGATGGCCATCAATGCCACACCTTCTTCACCTGCTAAGCGACCTGCAGCAGCAAAGGCAATATAAGAGTTAAAACGAAAAGCTGTTTGAAAGCCTGATGACCAGCTCATGGAAGATGGTTTGAAAATCCATTTAGCAGCAAAGCTCAGGGCCATGGCGCTGAAGAAGGCCACTGCGGCAACTAACAACATATTGCTGGTGCCGCCCCAGTCAAAGTGGGTTTGATTGATCGAATGAAACAAAAGGGCCGGGAAAAGAAGGTAATAAACGAGCTTTTCAACACTCTCCCAGACTTCTGGGAGCAGTAAAAATGCAGTATTCACAGGGTCTCTTTTAGAATAAAAGCTCAATGGTAGTCAAAAAAACAACTTCTGGCAGAAAAACTGATATTGAGGAGCAATTTCAGGATGATGCCCCTATGAGCAAAGTCTTGATCAGAAGCATGGAAGCGGTTGATATTTTCTGTGATGCTTGCTGGTTAGAAGATGGCCTATCTAAAAACACCCTGAGTGCTTATCGACAAGATTTAAATATTTTCTCTAGATGGTTGGATGCTGATCGGCATAAGTTTATCTACGATGCCAATGCTGCTGATGTGATGGCCTACATCGCTCATCGACGATCAGATAAAGCGACTACAGCCAATCGTCGTTTGACAGTC
>JBJOKN010000180.1:0-2916 GCA_046046075.1 Pseudomonadota bacterium | reverse complement strand
GCGGATAGAGCGCTCGCCCCATCTCAAAGAGAGCTCTAATGAATTCTTGGCAGTTTTTTCATCGGTGGTGATGCCATTGGTTTCGTAGGGTGTGCACTCGTCAAATTGCATCGCAATGTCACTGTTCAACACCGCTTGAATGTCCATTGAAATCTCAGGAGACATGAATAACTTATCTCCGTTCACTGGGGATGCAAAAGCAACTCCATCTTCGGTGATTTTTCTCAGGGCTCCTAAGCTGAACACCTGAAAACCACCAGAGTCGGTCAGGATGGGCTTTTTCCATCCCATGAAGTCATGTAAGCCATGATGCTTCCCGATCACATCAAGACCTGGTCTGAGCCATAAATGAAAGGTATTACCAAGAACGATTTGTGCGGCAGCTTCCTCGAGGTCTCGAGGAGTCATTCCCTTCACAGTGCCGTAGGTTCCCACCGGCATAAAAATAGGTGTTTGAACTTTGCCATGTGTGAGGGTCAGTTCACCTCGGCGTGCATGAGTTCTTGAATCTTTTTTGAGAAGTTTGAAGTTAAATGAATTCATTGACGTGTGAGTAGCATGGCATCGCCATAGCTGAAGAAGCGATATTGTTGTTGAATAGCATGATCATAAGCTTTTCTGATGGGCTCTACCCCAGCAAATGCGCTGACTAACATGAGTAAGGTTGAGCAGGGTAGGTGAAAGTTGGTGATTAATTGATCGATCACTTTGAATTCATAACCTGGGGTGATAAATAATTTTGTTTCGCCTTCTTGAATCCCAAATGCGGCTGATGACTCAAGGGCTCTCAGGCTGGTCGTGCCTACAGCTATGACTTTCCCGCCTGCTGATTTGGTTTGTTTGATGAGCTCTTGTGTTTCTGCTGGGATCGAAAACCATTCACTGTGCATTTTGTGTTCAGACAAATCTTCAGTTCTCACGGGGGTGAATGTTCCTGCGCCAACATGCAGTGTGAGGGTGGTGTACTTCACACCCTTGGCCATGATTTTGTCTAAAGTTTCTTGATCAAAGTGGAGGCCTGCTGTTGGGGCGGCAACTGCACCTGGATTTTTCGCTACAACGGTTTGATAACGCTCTGAGTCAGTCTCATCAGCTTGATGATTAATGTAGGGAGGTAGTGGAATCTCTCCATATTGATCGAGAATATCCAGGCAGGGTGAAGAAAATTCAACTTCAAAAAATCTGTTATCTGAATCTTCGTGGCGTTTGATTACTTCTATATAAAGTGATTGCTGATCAGCCCCAAGGAATATTTTGTTGCCTGGTTTTGGTGACTTTGAAGCTCTGATTTGGGCAATCGCTGATTTTTCACCAGTGATCCTTTCAAGAAACACTTCAACGGCTCCACCAGATTCTTTTTTACCAAACAAACGCGCAGGGATAACTTTTGTATCATTGAAGACTAATAAATCGTTCGGACTTAGTAAATCAATCAAATCAGTAAATTGATGGTCTTTGATCAAAACATCAGAACCTTGATTTTCTAAAACAAGCAATCTGCTGGCAGCCCGATTGGGCAGCGGATGTTGAGCAATTAATTCAGGTGGCAGGTTGTAATTAAAGTCTGAAAGACGCATCGCAGTACCATGGAAGTATTAAATATTTAAAATGACCAAAAAAGCCAGTTCACCCTCATTAGAAAAGCTAGGATTGCACTCCAGCTTGGACTGCGTTTTACATCTACCGATTCGTTATGAGGACGAAACCAAATTATCAACCATTGCCCAAGCTATTGGTACTTTTGGCGGATTGACCTTTCAGGTTCAAGGGATAGTGATCAAGCAGGAAGTTTTATTCCGTCCTAGAAGACAGTTGTTGGTTGTGATCAGGGATGAACATGGAGATGAGTTGTTCCTGAGATGGCTGAACTTTTACCCTAGTCAACAAAAGCAAATGGCTGTTGGAGCTAATTTAAGGGTTCGTGGCGAAATCAGGGATGGGTTTTATGGTCCTGAGATGGTTCACCCTGGCGTTAAGGCTGTCAGCCCAGATACTCCTTTACCAAGTACATTGACACCGGTCTATTCAACCGTAGCAGGTGTTGGTCAGCACGTGATTCGTCAGGCCATCAGCAAAGCCTTTAAAGATGATGAATTGCAATCAAATCTGAAGGATCTTTTACCTAAAGAAGTGATGGCCACTACTTTTGTAGGGTTGAACATTCCAAGTTTGTGGGATGCTTTAAACACCTTGCACCAACCAGGCAAATCTGATGACTTAGCAGCTATTCAGGATCGCCATCATCCAGCTTGGAGGCGTGTTCAGATTGAAGAGTTACTCGCTCAACAGTTATCACTTTTGCAGGCTCGTGAGAAACGTTTGGCTCGTCAAGCGGTGCGCATGAGTCAGGAGGCGATTGAAGGTGGTGTGCTAAATAAATTTTTAAAGCAACTGCCTTTTGAGTTAACCAATGCTCAACAGCAATCTTGGCAAGTAAAGCAACTGCCTTTTGAGTTAACCAATGCTCAACAGCAATCTTGGCAAGATATTTTGAAAGATTTGGGTGAGCCCTATCCGATGAATCGTCTTTTGCAAGGAGATGTTGGTAGCGGTAAAACAGTGGTTGCAACTTTAGCGGCATTGCATTGCATTGATCATGGGTATCAAGCAGCAATCATGGCCCCAACAGAAATACTTGCTGAACAACATTACCGTAAATTAAAAAATTGGCTCGAGCCTTTGGGCGTCAAAATCACATGGTTGACAGGTTCTCTGAAAGCCAAAGAAAAGCGAGAAGCTCAAGAACTGATTTGTAATGGTCAGGCTCAGTTAGTGATCGGAACTCACGCTTTAATCCAAGAAGGTGTTGAGTTCGCAAGATTAGGATTTGCGGTGATTGATGAGCAGCATCGATTTGGGGTTAAACAGCGTTTGCGTTTACAACAAAAAATTGATGATATTGAAGTGGACTGTCAT
>JBJOKN010000037.1:0-8119 GCA_046046075.1 Pseudomonadota bacterium | reverse complement strand
TGGCGGAAGCTGTGAGATTCGAACTCACGGAGGACTCGCATCCTCGGCAGTTTTCAAGACTGCTGCATTCAACCACTCTGCCAAGCTTCCAAAACAGCGGTGATTATAGAGGTATCTGAAACCAACTGCCATTTTTTTTCATTTTACGGGTTTCAAAACTTGTTAAAATTCATAAATGTCTAAATTAATTAGCGCTGTAGACCTTGCTCTAGATACCGCTTACCAACAAATCACTGATGCCGAATGGCAGCAATTATTTGAGTTGGCAAGCACACGTGGTGTTTTTGATAAACGCGATGCGATCTTTTCAGGCGGCGCTGTCAATCAATCAGAAGGTCGTTCCGCCCTTCATCCAGCTCTTCGTAATCTATCAGACCAGCCCATGATGGTGGATGGCGAAGATGTCATGCCCCAAGTCAAAGCTGTTTGGCAAAGGATGGAAGGGTTTTGTAATCAACTGATCGGCATCACTGATGTGATTTGTATTGGTATTGGTGGTTCAGACTGGGGCCCACGCTTGGTGTGCGATGCACTCTATCAAGTGAATCCAAATTTAGGTAAAGCGATTCGTTTGCATTTTGTGGCAAACGTCGACAGTGCTGAATTGGCCACCACGTTGGCAAAGGCTCAACCTCGCAGCACCAGAGTTCTGATCACATCCAAAACATTCACCACCCTTGAGACCATGAGAAATGCTCAAACGGTCATCAATTGGTTAAAGCTTCATCAAGTGACGCCATCACAATTGAAAAAGTGTTTGATTGGTATTACTGCCAATCCTGAAGCTGCTGAAGCATTTGGAATCACCCCTGAGAATATTTACCCATTTTGGGATTGGGTTGGTGGTCGTTTTTCAGTATGGTCAGCGGTTGGCTTCCCGATTGCCATTAAATTTGGCTTTGCCACGTACAAACAATTTTTAGCTGGTGCTCATGCGATGGACCAGCATTTTTTGAATGCTCCCGCAAAAGAAAACATGCCTCTGACTTTGGCATTGACTTTGATTCACAATCAACGCAAACATGGCATCACTGCTAAAGCGATTGTGCCCTACGCTCATGGCTTGAGATTTTTACCAGAATGGCTGCAACAATTAGAAATGGAAAGTCATGGCAAGAGTGTGACAGTCGATGGTCAATCATGCGATCCAACATCACCTGTGGTCTTTGGCAGTGCCGGTAGCAATTCTCAGCACAGTTATTTCCAAATGCTTCACCAAGGCACACAAATCATTCCAGTGGATTTCATTGCCATCAAGCAAGCCATGAGTGATTTACCCGAAGCCAAAGAGCATCATCAATCTTTGATTGCTAACTGCTTGGCTCAAGCTCAAGCTTTGGCAAATGGCTCTGAAGAAGAGTTCGCTTATGACTCTTGCCCTGGCGGTCGCCCAAGTAATTTGATTTGGTTACCAAAACTCGATGCTTACTATCTAGGTGCTTTATTAGCTCTTTACGAACACCGCGCACTTTGCCTCGGTGCTATTTGGGGTCTGAATAGTTTTGACCAACCAGGCGTTGAACTGGGTAAAAAATTAGCTAAGCCAATTCAAGCTGCGCTCAAAGGTGATAACCCATCACTAGATGGTATTGATGAAATCACTGCCGCGCGCATCAAGTGGCTCAATTCTTAATCTGCCAGAGATCACATGGAACTATCTCCTTCAATTTTTAAAGCGTATGACATTCGTGGTGTCATTGATAAAACTCTAGATCCAAGCGTTGCCAAACTCATTGGTCAATCATTTGGCAGTGCCATGCGCGAGATTGGAGAAACAGTTTGCGTGGTTGGTCGTGATGGTCGCTTATCTGGCCCAGCTTTGATGTCTGGCCTCACAGAGGGCCTTCTATCTGTGGGTGTAGATGTGATTGACTTAGGGGTTGTGGCAACTCCTATGGTTTACTTTGGCACCAATATCAAGATCAACGGACAGCAAGCCAAGTCTGGAATCATGATCACAGGTAGTCACAATCCGCCAGACTACAACGGCTTCAAAATGGTTTTAGGTAGCTCTGCTATTTATGGCGAACAAATACAGGCTTTGCGTGCGCGCATCCTTGCCAAGCAGTTTGCAAGTGGCTCTGGCAAACGTTCTGAGTACGATATTTTTCCTGAGTACTTAGAGCGCATTGTTGGCGATGTGAAGCTTCAGAGAAAAATCAAGATTGCCGTTGATTGCGGCAATGGTGTTGGTGGCGCATTTGCGGGCAAGTTATTCAGAGCCCTTGGTTGTGAAGTTCAAGAATTGTTTTGCGAGGTAGATGGCACTTTCCCGAATCATCATCCTGATCCAGCTCATTTAGAAAATCTACAAGATCTGATCAAGAATCTACAAACTACCGATAATGAAATCGGTCTTGCCTTTGATGGTGATGCAGATCGCCTGGGAGTCGTCACAAAAAGTGGTGAGGTGATTTTTCCTGACCGCCAAATGATGTTGTTTGCCAAAGATGTTCTTGGTCGCAATCCTGGCGCTCAAATTATTTATGACGTTAAGTGCACACGTAACTTGGCCACCTATATCAAGCAAGCAGGTGGCGAACCATTGATGTGGAAAACAGGTCACTCACTGGTCAAAGCAAAACTAAAAGAAACTGGCGCACCTCTTGCAGGTGAAATGAGTGGCCATATTTTCTTCAAAGACCGTTGGTACGGTTTTGATGACGGCCTTTACACAGGTGCGCGCCTTCTTGAAATCCTAAGTGGTGAAAAGGATCTGAATGCCACCCTAGAGGGTCTTCCTAATGCCATCTGCACACCTGAGCTGCAAATGCCTTGCGCAGAGGGTGAGCCATTCGTGTTACTCGACAAGATCAAAGAAAAGGTTGCTGCAGCCAAAGCATCTGGCTCTAATATATTGTTCCCAAGCTCTGAATCCATCAACACCATTGATGGCGTGAGAGTTGAATACGCTGATGGCTTTGGTTTGGCTCGCCCATCCAATACCACCCCGATTGTGGTGATGCGTTTTGAAGCAGATAGTCAGGCAGCAATTGAAAGAATTCAAGCTGAGTTCAAGCAAGTCTTTCTAGGCATAAAATCAGATGTAAAGATGCCCTTTTAAAATCATCTTTGATCAGCAATAAAGAAAAAAGGCAGCCTTGGCTGCCTTTTCTATTTCCACTACCGAAATCCTTAATCACCTAAAAATTAAATGGTGATTTTCTTGATCTCTTTGATTTTGTTCTTGTCATCTACCAAGATAACTTTTGGTACAAATGTTTTTGCATCTGCCTCAGACATTGGTCCATATGTGCAGATGATCAACAAGTCGCCCACATGAGCCTTACGAGCAGCAGCACCATTCAAGGAAATGGCACCAGAGCCACGGGCTGCTTTGATGATGTAGGTTGAGAAGCGTTCGCCATTATTGATGTTGTAAAGCTCGATACGCTCGAACTCGCGCATATCAGACGCATCCAATAGATCTTCATCAATACCGCATGAACCTTCGTACTCTAAATCGGCCTCAGTCACCGTTACACGGTGTAATTTGGCACGCAACATCACTCTTTGCATAATTTTCCCTCCGGGTGCGGATTCTACCTTGATGGATGGCTATTCGCTGTAAAATTTAGCAGGTATGATAATTAAATCGATTTTTTAGGGGTTTTTATGGCTGATAACAATCAAAACGGCTGCTTGACTGTGGGTGAAGGCGTTAAATTAACTGGTAATTTTGTTGTTCCTGACATTGCTTCTATTTCAGGGACCATTGAAGGTGAACTAACTGCTCGCGAAATTCTTGTAGGCAGCACTGGCGTCCTTAAAGGCAAAGTTACTGCTGACGTGGTTGATGTTCGTGGTGAAATTCATGAAAACCTAACAGCCAATAAATCATTGTTCATTCGCTCTACAGGCAAAGTGATTGGCACAGTTCAATACACTGAGATTGAGATTGAAAAAGGTGGCGATTTACAAGGTAACCTTTTGAAATCAGGCAACGGCTTTAGTGCTTCTTAAAGGTTTAGGGAATGAATATGTTTGGTAAAAAAACAGATAACGAAAACTCTGAATTTTCATCAGAAGAGCCTATTTCAAATGAGGTGGTTGAAGAGAGTGAGAATTTTGAGTCCGCGACTCAAACTTCAAGCGTTTCCCTGAAGCCATCAATCATCAGTGAAGGTTTTGAGTTCACTGGCGATATGAAATCAGGTGGATCAATCACCGTTGATGGCACATTCAAAGGCAATCTTTCAGTTCAAACCTTATTGATTGGCGCTGGCGGTTATGTGGATGGCACAGTCACAGCCGATAGCATCAATGTCAAAGGCAAATTATCTGGAACTGTGAGCTGCCGTGATTTGGTGATTGGTGGTCGCGCTACTGTAGATGGTGCTTTGAGCTACTCAAGCATCACAATTCAACGAGGCGGCACAATCAAGGGCGATTTAAAGCGCAAGTGATTTTTGATGCACCAGATGCCCAATGCTAATTACAAGAGGCATCAAATATAAGTAATAAAAATAAGTAATAAAAAAAGCTCACATCGGTGAGCTTTTTTTATTGAAGTTTTAGCGACAAGCTAAATTAGATTTAACTCTATCAGCGTCTTTCTTGCACTGCACGAATCACATCGGACGCTTGATTGGCTGATTTCTTATCAACACCTTGGATTACTAAACCAATCACGCGAGCACCATGCTCAATACCGATTGAACCGTAGGTCACATCTCCGCGAACTTGAGCAGTCTGGTGGAACTCTACACGCTCAGTAGCGTAGATATTTCCCTCAACCTTACCAGCAACCATGACGCGATGAGCAAAAATATCACCCACGACTTCGCCATCTTCACCAACAGCGACAGTCACTTTGGAATTTTCTTCGCTTTCAATATTGCCGACTACTTTGCCATCGATACGCAGACTCTCACCAACGACCATGCGGCCATAGATTTCTGATGTTTTACCAATCAAGGTATCAAAACGCTCGTTGGTAGGTAGCAACAATGAAGTTTTACGTTTGCCGAACATGTTTATCTCCGTTATGTCTTTATTCTAAATGTTTTTATACAAATAGGATGATTTTGAGGTCTTGAAAGAGGCTCTTTCAGGTTCGCTTCAGAAAATTGCCTTAATATTCATACATGAACAAAGAATTATTCGAATATCCAAAGCAAGACGGCTCTGGCGCGACCTGCATTGCTCAAGCTTGGGCCAAAGTACCTAGAGCACTACCTGGGGAAGAAAAAGCACAAATTATTCAAAAGATTAAGTCTGAGCTGGTCAAACAAAATGCTGTACTGGTTGCCCATTACTACGTTGATGGAGACATCCAAGATCTTGCCTGGGAAACCGGCGGCTTTGTTGCAGATTCTTTGGAAATGGCTCGTTTTGGAAAAAATCACAGTGCTCAGAAACTCATCGTTGCTGGCGTGAAGTTCATGGGTGAAAGCGCAAAAATTTTAAGCCCAGAAAAAACAGTGTTGATGCCAGATTTAGACGCCACCTGCTCTCTTGATTTAGGTTGCCCAGCAGAAGACTTCAATCAGTTCTGTGATGCTCATCCTGATCGTGAAGTGGTGGTGTACGCAAACACCAGTGCCGCAGTAAAAGCCAGGGCTGACTGGATGGTGACCAGCTCTTGTGCGCTAGCGATTGTTCACGAACTCCACCAACAGGGTAAAAAAATTCTGTGGGCACCTGATCGTCATTTGGGTCGCTACATACAAGATCAAACTGGTGCCGATATGTTGCTTTGGGAAGGTCATTGCATCGTGCATGATGAGTTCAAAGCAATTGAGCTTGAAACTCTTAAAAAGAAACATCCGGATGCCATGGTTTTGGTTCACCCTGAATCTCCTGCCCACGTGGTTGATTTAGCAGATGTGGTGGGATCCACTTCTGCCATGATCAAAGCAGTGGTCGAAGGCAGCGCCAAAGAATACATTGTTGCTACAGATAAAGGCATCCTTCATCGTATGCGTCAATTAGCTCCTGGAAAAATCTTGATTGAGGCTCCAACAGCTGGCAACAGTGCCACATGTAAAAGTTGCGCTCATTGCCCATGGATGGCCATGAATGGCCTTGAAGGAATTCTGAGTTGCTTAACTCATCAATCTGGAGAAATCTTTATTGATGAGAGCATCCGATCTGATGCACAAATTTGTATTGAAAAAATGTTATCTTTTACTAGCGAGCACCCTGAGCTCTTAGCAAAAGCTCAACATGGCTTTGTTAAAAATATCGGCGCAGCCTAATTGGTATTTAATCTTGCCATTGAACTCTTAAATTTTTAGTATTTTTACCGAGTCTATTATTGATTCATCTTTTTAAAAGATACATGTATGTTTGATCACAACGAATCACTGGAACAAGCTCGCGTGCGCAATATCAATGATGCTCTCTTGGAAGATATTGGCACTGGTGATTGGACCGCAATGCTAGTACCAGACTCAGGTCTCGTTCGGGCCAACTTGATTGTTCGCCAAGAGGCCGTTCTTTGCGGTAGAGCTTGGTTTGAAGGTTGTTTAAAAAAACTTGATCCAACAGCGACCATCACTTGGAAATACACCGAGGGTGATTTAATGAAAGCAGACACCACTGTTTGCGAAATCACTGCTAAACCAAGAGCGCTTCTATCAGCAGAGCGCCCAGCGATTAATTTTCTCCAAACACTATCTTGGACAGCCTCAATCACCAGAGAGCATGTCAAAGCCATTGAAGGTGCCAGCCCTAACAGTCATGGTTGTGCTGTTTTAGATACTAGAAAAACAATTCCTGGCTTACGCCACGCTCAAAAATATGCTGTGACAGTGGGTGGTGGTAAAAATCAACGCCTGGCTTTATGGCACGGTATTTTGATCAAAGAAAATCACATTGCTGCAGCTGGTGGCATCAGTGCTGCCATGAAAGCAGCCCATGCATTGAACTCAGGGGTTGATATCCAAGTTGAAGTTGAAAATATGGCAGAGCTTCAAGAAGCTCTAGCAGCAGGCGCAAAAAATATTTTGATTGATAACTTCAGTCTTGAACAAATGCGAGAAGCGGTTGCCTTTACCAAAGGTGCTGCTTTACTCGAAGCATCTGGTGGAGTCAGTCTTGATCAATTAAGAGCGATCGCTGCTACAGGTGTGGATCGCATCTCTATTGGCAAATTAACCAAAGATGTGATCGCTGTCGACTTCTCATTGAGAGTTCAATAAATTTGCTAGCGCTTAATAGCGCTTATGACTGGCACTTATGACTGGCGATTAATCGGCGTGAGGATGGTTGGATAAGAAACAGTCCAACTTTGCGGGTAATCACGGCTGTAGTGCAAACCACGACTCTCTTTGCGCATCAATGCAGAACGCACAATCAATTCAGCGCAACTCAGAAGATTTCTGAGCTCTAATAAATCTCGGGTCACCCTGAAGTTGGCGTAATACTCTTGGACTTCGCTTTGAAGCAACTCAATGCGATGTAAAGCTCTTTCTAGGCGACGATTGGTCCGAACGATACCGACGTAGTTCCACATCAAAAGACGCAACTCATCCCAGTTGTGGGCAATCACCACGGTTTCATCGGCATCTTCAACTCGGCTTTCATCCCAATCAGGAACTTCTGGCATTTCTTTGAGGGGATGCTCTTTGATTTCTGCTGCAGCTGACTTGCCAATCACCACACACTCTAATAAAGAATTGCTCGCCAATCGGTTGGCGCCGTGCAATCCTGTGTAAGTAGCTTCACCTACTGCATATAAGCCTGGTAAATCAGTTTTACCTTCTAAGTCAGTGACAACCCCACCACAGGTGTAATGCGCTGCAGGAACAACTGGAATAGCCTGTTTAGCGATATCGATGCCCAATGCGGCACAACGAGCGTAAATCGTTGGAAAATGCTCTTTAAGGAAGGCCTCGCCCAAATGAGTGGCATCTAACAACACATAATCCAAGCCCAAACGCTTCATCTCAAAGTCAATTGCACGAGCCACGATATCCCTTGGTGCAAGTTCTGCACGCTCATCATGGTTGGGCATGAAACGAGTGCCGTCTGGAAGTTTTAATTGAGCCCCTTCACCTCGCAGAGCCTCAGTGATCAAAAAAGTTCTATCTTGTGGGTGATATAAACAAGTTGGGTGGAACTGCACAAACTCCATATTGCCCACACGGCAGCCTGCACGCCATGCCATGGCAAT
>JBJOKN010000179.1:0-2501 GCA_046046075.1 Pseudomonadota bacterium | reverse complement strand
CCCACATGCAAACCCAGATTCAAACTATCAAAGGGAGGCTGACTAAAGCCACCATGACGATTGGTGATCATGGTTTTGATCTGTTCTGGAGCTCCCCATTGAAGGAGTTGAATAGATGATGTCATTGAATGTATATCAAGATTAATTCAGAATTATTTAATCGTCCAAGTCATCCCACACAGGATGCAAATCTTTATCTGTCATACCCAGACTCTTTCCTAGCTCAAGCATGTCCTCTGGCAAAGGCACTTGCCACAAGATATCTTCTTTGGTGCTTGGGTGTTTGATCCCCAAGACTGTTGCATGCAGCGCTTGTCCGAGCCTTGAAAAAACAAGTTGACTTGCATCTGCTGGCATCCTCTTCTTATAGACTGGATCGCCAATCAAAGGATTACCCAAAGATTCCAAATGCACCCTGATTTGATGTGTTCTGCCTGTTTCTAGCCGACACATCACCAAAGATATTTTGGTTTTACCGAACTCTTCTGTATTGAGATTTCTGACATGGGTCACTGCTGGTTTACTGGCTGATCCAGTGAGCAAAGCCATTTTGAGGCGATCCCTGGGGTCACGTCCAATCGAAGCATGAACAGTTTGAGATCTGACCTCACCCCAAGCAAAGGCCAAGTAACGACGAATCACTTGGCGCGACTGCAATTGCCTGACCAAATCTGTTTGAGCCTCTAAGGTCTTAGCGACCATCAATAAACCAGAGGTGTCTTTGTCCAGCCGATGAACAATACCTGCCCTTGGGACCCCAGCAATCGACGGGTAGCGATAGAGCAAGGCATTCAACAAAGTACCTGACCAATTCCCCGCTGCAGGGTGTACCACCATGCCAGCCGGTTTATGAATCACCAAAAGTTCAGAGTCTTCGTAAATGATGTCTAAAGGCAGATCCTCTGGCAAATAGGCTTGCTCTTCAGCGCTGGCTTGTGGGATCACCGTGATTTGATCACCAGCTTTGGCTGAATATCGAATTTTGAGTGTTTCCCCGCCAATTGTGACAAAACCATCCTCTATCCAGGCTTGTAGGCGATTACGAGAATGTTGAGGTATTAATTGGGCCAAAACCTTATCCAAGCGCTCCCCTGCCAAACTATCCGGCACAACAACTGCTATAAAGTCTTCCTCATCGATATAATCAGAAGTATTGTTCTCAGGAGAATCTGGTAATGCCAAAATTGGATGCCTTTCCATCTATTAATAACGCTAGTTTAAGTCGCATTGGCCAAAGACTCGCGACTTCCATTGCCAGTATTTGTGTGATTGGTTCCGCAGCCCTTTTAAGTGGTTGCGCAGGCGACGCCAACGATGAGACTGCTGGCTGGTCTCAAAACAAGCTATTTGTTGAGGCAAAAGATGCCATGGAAGGCGGCGACAACCCTAAGTGCGTGAAGTATTTTGAAAGATTAGAAGCTCGCTTCCCATTTGGTCCTTATGCTCAGCAAGCGCAAATCAACGTGGCTTACTGTCATTGGAAAGATGGTGAATTAGCTCAAGCCATTACCGCTGTCGATCGTTTTTTACAATTGCACCCAGGTCATCCAAGTGTTGACTACGCTTATTATTTAAAAGGCTTGATCACTTTTAATGACAATATGGGCTTTTTAGGCAAGCTCACTGGTCAAGACTTGAGTGAACGCGATCCACGTGCCGCACGTGATGCTTTTGAAGCCTTCAAAACATTGACGACCCGCTTCCCAGAGAGCAAGTACACGCCAGACGCTCTAGATCGTATGCGTTATATCGTGAACTCATTGGCTGACAGTGATGTGAACACTGCTCGTTACTACTATCGTCGCGGTGCCTATTTAGCAGCCATCAATCGTGCACAACGTGCAATCACTGATTACGATCGCGCCCCAGCGACTGAAGAAGCTCTTTACATTTTGCACAAGTCTTATGAAGCCTTGAATATGAAAGATTTGAGCAACGATGCCTTGCGCGTCTTAAAGCTCAACTTCCCTCAAAGCCAAATTTTGGTCACTGGCAAGCGCACGGGTGCTGACGAGAATAAACCTTCTTGGTGGCAAATCTGGCGTAAGTAATACAAACAATTGGCTGACTAATGTCAGCCAATTAGTTTTTGGAGTTCACAACTTTTACTGACGTCGAACTCTTGGGGCAACAGCACATAAGAGCTCATATCCAATCGTACCGGCTGCCTGTGCCACTTTATCGACCGGCAAGTGTTTGCCCCATAGCTCAACTTTGGTACCGACTTGAACATGAGGCATATCAGTCACATCCACTGTGATCATGTCCATCGATACTTGTCCTGTCATCAAACAAATCTTACCGTTACTAAGTCCTTCTGTTCCAGCAACCCACACAGGGGTGCCATCAGGCGCATGTCTTGGATAACCATCTGCATAACCACAGGCAATGATGGCGATTCTGATGGGTACATCGGTGCGATACCTTGAGCCATAACCGATTGACTCGCCTGCCTCGAGGTTTTGCGTTGCGATCACTTCAGAATGCAAAGACATTGCAGG
>JBJOKN010000036.1:0-8693 GCA_046046075.1 Pseudomonadota bacterium | reverse complement strand
CGCCATGGGATTCAAGATGAAAGGCCCAGACAGCATGGGCTTTTTAAATATGAACCGCAATAAGCGCAGCATCACGATCAATTTAAAGTCTGATGCGGGCAAAAAGATTCTTTTTGAATTGGTCAAAGATGCCGATATCTTGGTCGAAAATTATCGACCAGGAGTCATGAAAAAATTAGGTGTTTCTTACGAAGTTTTAAGCAAGATCAATCCACGCTTGGTTTATGCCAGCATCTCAGGCTTTGGCCAGAGTGGTCCTTGGGCAGATCGTCCAGGCTTTGATTTGATGGCTCAAGCAATGTCAGGCGTGATGGCAATGACAGGTCATGGCGATGGCAGACCTGTTAAGGCAGGTGTTCCAGTAGCAGATATTGGCTGCGCACTCTTTGCCACTGATGCCTCATTATTTGATTCAGCTTTGGCATTCTCAATTTGGGATACCGCTGAATATTGGGGAACAGGTAAACCACCAGTGGCTTTGGGCACAGCCAATCGCATGAGTGCTCCTTACCAAGCTGTCAAAGCAAAAAATGAATATTTTGTGATGGGGGCAACCAATAACAAGCTTTGGCAAAAGTTATGCGAGATTTTAGGTCGTGACGATTTACTCAATGATGCACGTTGCAAAACAATCTCTGATCGTTTGGCTAATCGTGAATACATCATCGCTGAATTAGAAAAGTCATTTGCTGCCAAAGATGCTGATGTTTGGATTGATGAATTACTCGCCAAAGGCATTCCGGCAGGCCCAATCTTGGACTACCCAAGGGCCTTTGCCAGTGAACATGGTCAGCATCGAAAGATGAAAATTGAAATTGACCATCCACTAGAGGGCAAAGTTCCCAACATTGGTTTTGCAGTGAAGATGCAAGGCACACCACAACAAGTTCGTCGCCACCCTCCTTTATTGGGTGAACACACGCATGAAGTGTTGCAAGAAGCAGGCTTCAGCGCTGATCAAATCAAAGCCTTTGAACAAGATGGCGCGTTTTCCGTGGAGCAATGATTCGTGAGCGAGCTAAATAAAGTTAACCCAGACGCATCAGGAAAAGTTCATCTAAAGATTGATGGCGCGCTTGCTTGGGTTTCTTTTGATCGCCCTGCCGCGAGAAATGCCATGACATGGTCGATGTACAGTGACCTCAAAGCGATTTGCGAAAAACTTCACTCTGACAAAACTATCAAAGCTGTCATCTTGCGCGGCGTTGGCGGTCAGTCCTTTGTATCAGGCACTGATATTGAACAATTCAAATCATTCAAAGATGGGCAAGATGGCATTGACTATGAAGCACTGATTGATCTTCATATCGATGCTCTAGAGCAACTACCAATGCCAACCATTGCCATCATTGATGGCTTGGCTGTTGGTGGCGGCTTAGCGATTGCAACTGCCTGCGATTTTAGAATTGCAAATCCTAATGCGCGCTTCGGTGCTCCAATTGCTAAAACAGTTGGCAACTGTTTATCACCCACCAACATTGCAAGATTGATGGCTCACTTAGGTATTCCAACACTGAAAAGAATGTTGCTGATGGCCGAACTGATCAATGTTGATGAATTGCTTGCCTCTGGCTATATCCAAACTGTGGCAGATAGTACAGAACTTGAATCAATTGCTATAGCAATGGCTGAGAAAGTTATGAATTTGGCACCGCTAACAATTCGATCATCCAAGTTGACGATCAGCCGAATACATCAGAATCAATTACCTGACTGCAATGATTTGATCAAAGCCTGCTATGGCAGCTCTGATTTCAAGGAAGGTGTTCAAGCGTTTGGTGAAAAAAGACCGCCGAAGTGGCAAGGGTCTTGAAGCTAATTAAGCTGTTTTCTTTTTCTTCAGCAAATAAGAACCCCAGTTAAACACTGAGCTCACAATTGGCTGCTTTTTGGCTTTTACACGTGGTCCAGCTTTGATCTCAGCTGACTTGGTGATTTTTTTCTTGCTTTGAACTTGTGCCAACTGCTCAAATTGCTTTTTGCCAGACCTAACACCAGCAGCAATTTTCTTGGCTGTTTCTGGGTCAAGCAAGGACAATAGAGTCACAGAGTTCATGTAACCCAACATTTCTTGATGCAGCGTATCCCACAGGGCGTGACAAGCTAATTGTTGATCTTGCTGTTCCGGCATGATGCCGTCGACAGCCATGATGATTTGACCAACAGAAATTTCATTAGGATTTCGAGCGAGTGTGTAACCGCCACCAGGGCCTCTCATGCTGTCAACCAAACCAGCATGACGCAATTTAGCAAACAACTGTTCCAAATAGCTCAACGAGACATTTTGTCTTGAGCTAATTGAAGCCAAAGTTTGGCTCGGCTGATCACTCGCGAAATGATTCGCTAAATCAACCATGGCAATAACAGCGTAACGACCTTTGGTAGCAACTCTCATAGCTCTAATCTAGCATAAATTATTGATTTAGTTAAATCATCCCAAAAAATAAATTACCCTGTAAGTTTTAGGTGTTTTACCCTGAAGTAACTCTCTGTTTTACAAGCAAAAGGGCCTCTTTAATGCTTTTTATGTGTGAAGCCAGCAATTAAGAGCATGATCCATGCTGAAATCAACAAAAAACCGCCTAAGGGCGTGATCAAGCCGACCCGCCATGAACTCAGCGTTAATAAATACAAGCTGCCAGAAAACAAGATGGTGCCGATGACCATCAAACCAGCCGATATCAATAAGGCCTTCGAGCGCACCGATTGACTTAATAAAGCCACAATACCTAAAAGGGCCAAGGCATGAATCAGTTGATACAAAACAGCGGTTTGGAACACGTTCAACAAATAAGGGCTCAATTGTTGAGCTAAAGCATGTGCGCCATAAGCCCCTGCAGCCACCCCGGTAGCTCCAAAAAGACTAGCAAAACTAAGAAAAACTCTCGGCGCTTGACTCATACTCATCCTATTTCTTATAAATCCTAGATTAATTGTCAGTCATCATACTGGTCCAAATTAACTTATTGAGTTTTTAAATCACGGGCTCATCTTTAATCAAAAAAGCAGCAAAACAAATTTTGATAAATCGCAAAATAATTAATCATGCGAAAAGTAAAATGTTTAGCTAAAATAACGTCCAAGGTGCTGATTACTTAGTAAATTTTACTAACTACTAGGTGTTAATACCCCCTTAACTATTTGAAGCAAGCTTTCTATACTTCTCATGGGTAAGGTTGTTTTGTAACCAATTGGAGAGAACACATGAAATTGATTAGCGCATTAGTAGCATCTGCTTTGATGGTATCTGCACCAGCATTTGCTTCAAAAGAAATCGCCAGCAAAAACGCTTGTATGGGTTGCCACGCTGTTGACAAAAAAGTAGTTGGCCCTTCATACAAAGATATCGCTGCTAAATACAAAGGTCAGGCTGACGCTGTTGACAAACTAGCTAAGAAAGTAAAAGCTGGTGGTTCAGGTGTTTGGGGTCCAATCCCAATGCCAGCAAACGCAACAATCAGCGAAGCTGATTCAAAAGCTGTTGTTAAATGGATTTTGGACGGCGCTAAGTAATTTTTAGCACCCTCCACTGAGAATGGCTGGTTTAAAACCAGCCATTTTTTATTCTAGTTTTCGCATTGTCGAATGCTTCATCCACGTATTCAGTTTCACCCATCAAATAAGATTCAAACGACTAGGATCATGAGTAAATATTTATTAGCCCTAATGTTAGCCTTCAACACCACTTATGCATTGGCTGACAACAAAGCCATCGTGATTGATGAAATGGCTGGTTATCTGGATTTTGTTGATTATGGCGGTGGCGTTATTTTTGCCGAGCAAATCCCTGAAGAAGAATATAAAAAGATGTTCATCATTGACGCCAGAGACAAAGCTCAATTTGATAAAAGTCACATTCCAGGTGCAGTGAATATTGAATGGCGCCAAGTACTGAACAAGCGCCAAGATATTCCTAAAAATAAGCCCGTCTTGATTTACTGCAATACAGGAAGCCTATCTGCTCAAGCAGGCTTTGCCCTTCGCATGGCTGGTTACGATAACTTGCGCATCCTCCAGGGTGGCTTTGAAGAATGGAAAGCAAAAGGTGGTCTGAAGGCTAATGCGAAAGCAGCGGGAAGAACTAGCAATCATTGAATAGTTTTTTAAGATTGATTCCTGTGATAGTTATTAAAAGAATCTAACTAATCACTGAGTGATAGTATTGCTTAATCTTATTCATCTCAAAGAGCTCAGGTATGCGCCCATACGATCACCCACTCAGAACCGTTCTTCATGAAGAGGTGCATGCAAGACCACCTGTTGCATTGTGGCCAAGGGATCGCATCCTCAATCAAGCATTTTTGTTAAAGGGAAATGATCGTCAACAACAGCTTGACTGGATCAACGCTATCAGCGAACAAACGAAACAGCTCATTGACCCTAATCATGGTCAAACATTTCGCATCATTGAACTAAGACCAGCGCCACAAAGAGTCATCATCAAATGGGAACTACACGGTGAGTTCTCATCCATTTCAGCGATTGTTCAACAAAAAGATTTAATTGCTGAAGCACCAATCAAGACACGTCATGGTATTGAAAATGAGGTGAATGATTTATTGAATAGATTAAGCATCAAGCCCATGCATGAAGCTGGCGGCCTCAGAATATCTGCGATTGATATTGCTTTCGAAGACCGCGGTCTTTTCAAAGAGGCAGATGAGGTTTCCTCTTTATTCTCAGGAAACACATTAATTGGCAGCACCATCTTAAGCAATCAAAAAGCTCAACTGTGGACGGATTTACAAGTCAATGAGGATGGCTATATTTCATTTTTAGTGCCACATGCTGGTATGGGGTCACGCCAGGCGGGTCGAGTTGCACGTCGAATCACTGAAGTAGAAATCTATCGCATGGCTTCAATGCTGGCATTCCCAGTAGCGAAAAGTCTATCAGGCCCTCTTCGCAATGCTGAAGCAGAACTATCAGAATTATCAAAAGAAATTTCTATGGCTCAAAATCAAGAGAGTGTCGCAACTCATCAAGATGGCGAGTTCTTAGAACGTATCTCTACTTTGGCTTCCAAGATCGAAGAATGGATTTCCGAGCACGGTCTTCGCTTTACTGCTGCTGAAGCCTACAGTCAATTGACCGCAAAAAATCTTGAAGAATTGAGTGAGGCCTCATTGCCTGGGGTCCAAACTTTATCAGAATTCATGGAGCGTCGTTTTGCACCAGCAATGAGCACCTGCTCATGGACCCAACGTCGTTTGCGCGAGTTATCCGATCGAATCTCACGTACCACGCAAATTTTGCGAACACGCATAGAGTTTGTCAATGAGAGTCAAACGCAGGAGTTATTAGCCAGCATGGATCGTCGCGCGAAGATCCAATTGCGACTTCAAGAAACGGTTGAAGGTTTATCAGTTTTAGTATTGACCTACTACGCTGTGAGCTTGATCATCTACATGGCCAAAGGTGCCAAAGAGTTGGGCCTCATGATTCCAGCAGAACTGATTGGTGGAGCATCAGCGCCGATCATTGCCTATGGCATATACGCACTGAACAAACTTCGTAAGAAAAAGTTCAATCCGAATTAAGCTGACTTGATTTGAGTCAGTTTGACTTTGCCTGAATCATTTGAAGCGCTAAAGCCTCAGCCACTTTAATGCCATCAACGCCAGCGGATAGAATCCCGCCCGCGTAACCGGCACCCTCACCGGCAGGATATAAACCCTTGACGTTCAAGCTCTGATAATTATTGCCTCTAGTGATTCTCAAAGGAGAAGATGTTCTTGTTTCTACCCCAGTTAAAACAGCATCGTGCATGGCAAAACCTTTGATCTTTTTATCAAATGCCGGCAAAGCCTCTCGCATAGCCTCAATCACAAAATCAGGCAAAGCTTGCGCCAAATCAGTCAGATGAACACCTGGCTTATAAGATGGAATCACTTTGCCAAATTCAGTAGAGGTTTTTCCGGCAATAAAGTCGCCCACCAGTTGACCGGGAGCTTCGTAGTTTTTGCCACCTAATTCAAAAGCCTTAGACTCAAGGGCTCTTTGGAAATCAATACCTGCCAAGGGTTTCTCAGCACTGCCGCCATAATCTTCTGGATCAACGTTCACCACAATACCTGCATTGGCATTGCGCTCATTACGAGAATATTGACTCATACCATTGGTGACCACCCTGTTCTCTTCTGAAGTGGCAGCCACCACAGTTCCACCAGGGCACATACAAAAGCTATATACCGCACGACCATTCTTGGCATGGTGTACCAACTTGTAATCGGCAGCTCCAATCAAAGGATTGCCCGCATGCGGACCGAGTCTGGCTCGATCAATCAATGATTGTGGATGCTCAATCCTAAAGCCAACTGAGAAAGGTTTGGGTTCAATATAAACGCCTGCCTCATGCAAAGCCTTGAAGGTATCTCTGGCGCTGTGACCTAAAGCAATGATCACATGTCGGGTAGCCAACTTCTCACCGCTCTCTAACTGAAGACCCGTAATCTCACCGTCCTTGATGTCAAAGCCTGTGACTTTTTGCTGGAAACGTACCTCACCACCCAAGCTGATGATTTCTTGGCGCATCTTTTCAACCACACCCACCAAACGGAAAGTACCAATATGGGGTTTTGCTACATAGGCAATTTCTTCAGGCGCTCCTGCCTTGATGAACTCTTGAATCACTTTACGGCCATAGAACTTGGGGTCTTTGATTTGGCTGTAAAGCTTACCGTCCGAGAATGTTCCTGCACCACCCTCACCAAATTGCACATTCGACTCTGGGTTTAGAACATTTTTTCGCCACAAACCCCATGTGTCCTGAGTGCGCTCTCGCACTTGTTTGCCACGTTCAAGAACAATCGGCTTAAAACCCATTTGCGCAAGCACTAATGCAGCAAAAATACCGCATGGGCCAAAACCAATCACCACGGGTCGTTCTGATGATGACTGACCGGACGAAGTATTTGCCTGAGCCACGAAGTGATAACTGGTGTCAGGGGATGGTCGGATGTGTTGATCGTGCCCGAATTTAGCCAAAATGGCCTCTTCATTTTTTACAGAGACATCAAGGGTATAAATGAAGGCCAAAGCAATGTTTTTTCTGGCGTCATAACTGCGCTTAAAAACAACAAAATCAACCAAATCCTTAGAGGAAATACCCAAACGCTTTAAGATAGCGGCTTCAAGCTCCTCTGGAGCATGCTCAATGGGCAAACGCAGTTCTGTAATACGAATCATAAGGCTATACGATACACAATCTATCAAAGAAATTGGAAACTATGTCCTCAAACGCCAGCAATATTATTCAGGAAACACAGGATTGGCTGATCAAAGCCGTGATTGGTTTGAACCTCTGCCCTTTTGCTAAAGCGGTGCATGTCAAAGAGCAAATCAAGTATGTGGTGAGTGAGGCAACAAGTGTTGAACAGCTGCTAGAAGACTTGGCAAAAGAATTAGAATTTTTGGCAGAAGTTTCTCGTGAAAAAACAGACACCACTTTGTTGATTCATCCAAATGTCTTGAATGACTTTCTTGATTACAACGATTTTCTTGAATTAGCCGATCAACTATTGGAAGACTTGGATTTGGATGGCGAATTACAAATTGCAAGTTTTCATCCTCAATATCAATTTGCAGGCACAGATATCGATGACATCACTAACTTCACCAATCGCTCGCCTTACCCAACTCTTCACCTGATACGTGAAGACAGCATTGATGAGGCGGTGAAAGCATTTCCAGAAGCTGAGGCCATTTTTGAAACCAATATGCAAACCATGGAAAAACTTGGAATAGATGGTTGGCTTAAATTATTCCCGAAGAAATAATCTTAGCTATACAGAAGATCTTGCTTCGCGCAAGTATTCCACCAAACGATTGATCACGGGTGGGTTCTCTTTGGTGAGATATGAGACCAAGAATGCAGCTATGAAGCTAGCAGGTATACCAAATGCACCTGATGCAATTGGATCAATTCCAAACCAGCGCTCTCCAAAAACACCGGTGATTCTTGATACAAATGGGTAATTCAAAGCAATGTAGGTTCCGCTCACAAAGAAGCCCGTGAGCATCCCAGCAATCGCACCCCATTGATTAATTCTTTTTGAAAAAACCGCCAAAATCAAGACAGCAAAAAAGCTGGATGCCGCTAATGAGAAAGCTGCGCCCACCAAGAATAAAATATCACCTGGTCTTAAAGAGGTGACATAAGCCGCAAACAAGGCCACCGCCAATAAAACAATTTTTGCAATCGTGACGCGCCTCTGATGTGAAGCACTTTTATTGACCAAGTGATAGTAGACATCATGTGAAATTGCATTAGCAATCGTTAACAATAATCCGTCCGCTGTGGACAAGGCTGCAGCCAAAGCACCAGCGGCCACCAGGCCAGATATCACGTAAGGAAGGCCAGTAATTTCTGGGGCAGCCAAGATCACCATATCTGGTGAAATTGATAATTCAGCCCATTGCACAAAGCCATCGGCATTGATATCAATGATTGATAAAACAGGTGGATCCAATTTCCGCCAATTCAAAACCCAATTAGGTAAATCTGCATAGGAAATTCCGACAAGATTTTTAAACAACTCCAACTTCACCATGGCCGCCAAGGCAGGCACACTGACATAGAAGAGTGCAACGAATAATAATGTCCAAAAGACTGAGTAGCGGGTCGCTGAAACGCTGGTCGTGGTGTAGTAGCGTGTCAAGATATGTGGCAAGCTGGCAGTACCAAACATCAA
>JBJOKN010000035.1:0-8308 GCA_046046075.1 Pseudomonadota bacterium | reverse complement strand
AGGGAGAATCCCATGCGCATTGGCGTGCCCTTAGAAACGCGGGCGAATGAAACGCGCGTTGCTGCTACACCTGAAACAGTGAAGAAATTCATCAGTCAAGGTCACACAGTCATAGTTCAAAATAATGCTGGTGTGGCAAGTAGCCAACCAGATTCTGCATATGAAGCGGTAGGTGCAAGCATCGGTTCTGCTGCTGATGCATTGGGTGCGGATATCGTTCTAAAAGTTAGAGCACCAGATGCTAATGAATTAGCTCAAATGAAATCAAATGCTGTCCTACTAGGCATGCTTGATCCATTTGATAATGCCAATAATGCTGCTATGGCTGCTAAAGGTATCACTGCCTTTGCACTTGAAGCAGCGCCAAGAACGACCAGAGCTCAAAGCTTGGATGTTTTATCATCTCAAGCCAACATTGCTGGTTACAAAGCTGTCATGGTTGCTGCCAATGAATACCAACGCTTCATGCCAATGTTGATGACAGCTGCTGGAACAGTCAAAGCGGCTCGTGTATTGATTCTTGGTGCCGGTGTTGCTGGTTTGCAAGCCATTGCAACTGCAAAGCGCTTAGGTGCAGTGATTGAAGCTTCCGATGTTCGCCCAGCGGCAAAAGAACAAATTGAGTCATTGGGTGCAAAGTTTGTTGATGTGCCTTATGAAACAGAGGAAGAACGTGAAATTGCTCAAGGTGTTGGTGGCTATGCTCGCCCAATGCCAGCGTCTTGGATGCAACGTCAAGCAGCATTGGTTGCTGAACGTGCCAAGCAAGCAGATATCGTGATTGCAACTGCTTTGATTCCAGGTCGTAAAGCACCAACCTTATTGCACTCAGAAACTGTTGCACAAATGAAACCAGGTTCAGTGGTAATCGATTTGGCAGCTGGTAAAGGTGACAATGGTGGTGGTAACTGCCCACTCACAGAAGCCGACAAAGTAGTTGTGAAGCACGGCGTTAAATTGGTTGGCTACACCAACCTTGCCAGCATGGTTGCAGCAGATGCCTCTGCTCTTTACGCACGCAACCTTTTAGACTTTATGAAGCTCATCGTTAACAAGGAAGCTGCTCTTGCTATTCCGACTGATGATGACATCGTGACAGCTTGCTTGATGTGTCAAAACGGTCAAGTTCTTCGTCAGAACGCATAAGAAGAATTACAAGGAAAAAATCATGGACATGATCAGCCCAACAATTTACAACCTCATCATCTTCGTGCTAGCCATTTATGTTGGCTACCACGTTGTATGGAACGTCACCCCAGCACTTCACACGCCTTTGATGGCTGTGACGAATGCGATTTCAGCGATCATCATCGTTGGCGCCATGCTTGCTGCCGCTCTTACGGAAGGCACGCTTGGAAAGTCTATGGGTACGATTGCTGTTGCTTTAGCGGCAGTTAACGTGTTCGGTGGCTTCTTAGTCACAAGACGCATGCTAGAGATGTTTAAGAAAAAAGATAAAAAAGCAAAAGGAGAAACAGCATGAGCTTGAATCTCGTTACGCTTTTGTATTTAGTTGCCTCTATTTGTTTTATTCAGGCACTTAAGGGTTTATCTCATCCAACAACTTCCATCAAAGGAAATGTGTTTGGTATGACAGGTATGGCAATTGCCATCATCACAACCGTTGGCTTGGTCATGATGCTTGCTAAAGAATCAGCAGCTGGCGGTATGGCTTATGTACTAGCAGGTCTTGTGATCGGTGGCGGCGCTGGTGCAATCATGGCCAAGCGTGTTGAAATGACAAAAATGCCTGAGTTGGTAGCATTTATGCACAGCATGATTGGTCTTGCAGCTGTTTGTATTGCTGTTGCCGCAGTTGCAGAGCCTCACGCCTTTGGCATCGTGGCTGTTGGTGAGCCAATTCCACTAGGTAACCGCCTTGAGTTGTTCATCGGTACATTTGTTGGTGCAATCACTTTCTCAGGATCAGTGATTGCATTTGGCAAATTATCTGGCAAATACAAGTTCCGTTTATTCCAAGGCGCCCCTGTGACTTTCCCAGGTCAGCACATGCTTAATTTGATCCTTGCCATTGTGATGGTCGGTTGCGGCGTGATGTTCTCGATTGCTCCTGGTGCAGAACCTGCTTGGAACTACTTTGTTGTGATGGCGGTGATTGCCTTCATTTTGGGCGTTTTGATCATCATCCCAATCGGTGGCGCTGATATGCCTGTGGTTGTTTCAATGTTGAACTCATACTCTGGCTGGGCCGCAGCTGGTATTGGTTTCTCATTGAATAACTCAATGTTGATTGTGGCTGGTTCTTTGGTCGGCTCTTCTGGTGCCATCTTGTCTTACATCATGTGTAAGGCCATGAACCGTTCATTCTTCAATGTGATTCTTGGTGGTTTCGGTGGCGATGCTGCCAGCGCAGCAGCTGGTGGTTCACAAGAGCAGCGTAACGTTAAATCAGGATCTGCTGATGATGCAGCCTTCTTGATGACCAATGCTGAGACAGTCATCATTGTTCCTGGTTATGGTCTAGCGGTTGCTCGTGCACAGCACGCACTCAAAGAGCTCACAGAAAAACTAACTCACGCTGGTGTGACAGTGAAGTATGCGATTCATCCAGTGGCGGGTCGTATGCCTGGTCACATGAACGTTCTTTTGGCTGAAGCTGAAGTTCCATACGATCAAGTATTTGAAATGGAAGACATCAACAGTGAATTTGGTCAAGCCGACGTTGTACTGATTTTAGGTGCTAACGACGTGGTGAACCCTGCTGCAAGAACTCCAGGTAGCCCAATTTTCGGTATGCCAATTCTTGAGGCCTACAAAGCTAAGACAGTGATTGTGAACAAGCGTTCTATGGCTTCTGGTTACGCTGGCCTGGATAACGAGTTGTTCTACATGGACAAGACCATGATGGTCTTTGGTGACGCTAAGAAGGTCATTGAAGATATGGTTAAAGCTGTTGAGTAAACCTCAATCACTTCATAAAGAACCGCCTACGGGCGGTTTTTTATTGCCCATATCAATCACACATCAAACTTGAATTTGATTACCCAGCATTGACTACCGTATAGTTCATCCATGAATATCAAAAAACGTTTATCGCTGGCTCAAATTAAACGCCAAGCACTATTGATGGCAGGTGTCCCTCCGAAGAGCTATGGCCAGAAGAAAGCAACTCAGGTAGTGAAGAGTCGCAAGAAAGCTTTGGCCACACGCGGTCAAAAACATCGTCACAGCGACCCTCTGAATTGAAACGATTTATTTGTAGATAATAAAAAAGGCGCCGAAGCGCCTTTTTTATTTGAGTATGGACTCAATTACATCATGCCGCCCATACCACCCATGCCACCCATACCGCCGCCCATATCAGGCATTGCAGGAGCATCATCCTTTGGTGTATCAACAACTGCGCAGTCTGTTGTCAACAACAAACCAGCAACAGATGCTGCGTTCACTAAAGCAGTTTTAGTTACTTTAGCTGGGTCAATAACACCCATTTCAACCATGTCACCGTACTCACCAGATGCTGCGTTATAACCATAGTTGCCTTTACCAGCAGCCACGTTATTCACAACAACACTTGCCTCGTCACCAGCGTTTGAAACGATGATACGAAGTGGCTCTTCCATGGCGCGCAATACGATGCTGATACCAGCGTTCTGATCTGCGTTATCGCCCTTCAAAGACATGATGGCTTGTTTAGCACGCACCAAGGCAACACCACCGCCAGGAACGATACCTTCTTCAACAGCAGCACGTGTTGCATGCAATGCGTCATCAACACGAGCCTTCTTCTCTTTCATTTCTACTTCTGTGGCTGCGCCAACACGAAGAACAGCAACACCGCCTGCCAATTTAGCAACGCGCTCTTGTAGCTTTTCACGATCGTAGTCGCTTGTCGCTTCTTCGATTTGTGCACGAATTTGCTTAACGCGAGTTTCAATGTTCTTAGCTTCGCCTGCGCCATCAATGATGGTTGTGTTTTCTTTACCGATTTCAACACGCTTAGCTTGACCTAAATCTTGTAGCGTTACTTTTTCTAGTGTCAAACCAACTTCTTCAGCAATCACTTGACCACCAGTCAAAATAGCGATGTCTTCAAGCATTGCTTTACGACGGTCACCGAAACCTGGAGCCTTAACAGCACAAGTCTTCAAGATGCCACGAATGTTGTTAACAACCAAAGTTGCCAACGCTTCACCTTCGATGTCTTCAGCGATGATCAACAATGGACGACCAGCTTTAGCCACTTGCTCCAATACTGGCAACAAGTCACGAATGTTGCTGATCTTCTTATCGAACAATAAAATGAATGGGTTCTCAAGAATAGCTACTTGCTTTTCTGGGTTGCTGATGAAGTATGGTGAAAGGTAACCGCGGTCAAACTGCATACCTTCTACAACATCCAACTCATCTGCCAATGATTTGCCATCTTCAACAGTGATAACACCTTCTTTACCCACTTTTTCCATGGCTTCAGCAATGCGCTCACCAATGCTGTAATCGCTGTTAGCAGAAATAGAACCAACTTGAGCGATTTCTTTTGTAGTTGTGCATGGCTTGCTGATTTTTGTGATTTCTGCAATTGCTGCAGTCACTGCTTTATCAATACCGCGCTTCAAATCCATTGGATTGTGACCAGCAACAACATACTTCATGCCTTCACGAACAATTGACTGAGCCAATACTGTTGCAGTTGTTGTACCGTCACCAGCGTTATCAGCTGTTTTAGATGCAACTTCTTTAACCATCTGTGCACCCATGTTTTGTAGCTTGTCTTTAAGCTCAATCTCTTTAGCAACTGACACACCGTCTTTAGTCACTAATGGGCCACCAAATGAACGCTCTAGAACCACGTTACGACCTTTAGGTCCCAAAGTTACTTTAACTGCGTTAGCCAAAATGTTAACGCCTTCGACCATGCGCGTACGTGCGCTGTCACTGAAAAATACATCTTTTGCTGCCATTTGAATTCCTTTCGATGTCTCTTATTAAATTACTTCTGAACCACTGCCATGATGTCTTCTTCGCGCATAACTAGAAGCTCATCGCCATCAACTTTCACTGTCTGACCAGCATACTTGCCAAACAAAACACGGTCGCCCACTTTCACATCTAGTGGAATAACCTTGCCTGACTCATCTTTTTTACCTGAGCCAACAGCAAGGATTTCACCTTGGTCCGGCTTTTCAGCGGCAGTTTCAGGAATCACTAAACCTGAAGCTGTTTTTGTTTCGTTGTCTAAACGCTTGATGATCACTCGATCATGTAAAGGGCGTAAATTCATTTTGACTCCTTTAAAAAAGTTAGTAAGTATTTACTTTACAGTTAGTAAAATTAATTAATTATAATTTCCAGAAGCAGTGCTATTAACGTGAAACAAGTTGTTAGCACTCTAACTGGTTGAGTGCTAATTATAGGGATGGAACCCGAGCTTTTCAAGGGTGATAACCATATTTTCCGTTCAAAGAATGGATCCCCTGGGCATTCAAAGACAAGCTTTTCTCTAGAGCAATTTAAACATTGGTGATTAAAAATCACCAAGTTATTGATTTTATTGGATTTAATTATGAAACCTAAATCTCGGCTCTATTCGCTGGTTAAAAATTGGACAAAAAAGCCAAGCTTGGCAGTAAAAGAACTCAATCAGGGACAACTGTTTGAAGTAATGATGCAACCTGAAACCAAGCAGCTTGAAACTTGGGCCGAGTCTCAAAATCTATCTTTTGAATTAGTTCTCAATACTAAAGACCTCGTCACGGAATTTGTCACCCTGACATCCATTGAGGAAGCCCCAAAAGAAGCAGTTCTTGATCTAATCAAAGAAGGCATTCGTGCGGCCAATTATTGGCATAGCTTCACAAAACCACATGCAATCATGCTCACAATGAAAGTCGATTGTTTGCTTGACTCAGATTTGATGCATGCCTTTCAAGAACTACTCTTGAAGTGTCATCTGCCAGTCGGATTAATTCATGTTGGTATCAGTGATTTAGTTCAAACAAAAGAAATAAGCCAACTAGACGAGGCCTTGGTTCAATTACAACGACTAGGCATCTTATTTCATTTACTGAACTTCACTGGACAAGAGGCTGAGTGCCAATTAATGCTCAATCATCGCTTCACCCACATTCATATAGCAGGCGATCTGATCAGACAAGCCATACCAGGAAGTCAATGCGAAAAGAAGTTAATTGCCTTAAAAGCACTCATTCAAGCCAATGATTCACGCTCAGTGACTGGGCCGATCAAGCTCATGCATGAAAAATCAGTGGCGGAAAAACATGCGATTGATTGCTACTTTGGCAAACACATCATGCCGCCAATGACATTACACCAAGTCCTCAAAATGGGCAGAACTGCCAAACAACAATTAGCAATAAGACAACTGATCAAGAAACAGTCTGATAAGGAGTGAGTTAGATGAGAAAGAAAGTCCTATTGGTTGACGACCATCCCGCGATGCTTTGGGCACTTAAAAATATGTTGGCACAACAAGTGCACTTTGAAATTATTGGGGAAGCCACCGATGGTGATGGCTGCCTTGAGTTCGCTAGAGAAAACCAAACAGACTTGATCATTTTGGATGTAGATATGCCAAAAATAGATGGCTTTGATGTGATCCGCCGTTTGAAAATCATTTCTCCGGATAGCAGAATCTTGGTGGTATCTTCTTTAGAGGCCAAGGTATATGGCAGCCGAGTCAGAAGTCTTGGTGGACATGGCTTTATCAATAAAACAGCGAGTTCAGACATCATCTTGGCTGCATGCTTGGCTGTTTCTCAGGGATATACCTTTTTCCATGTCAATAACTCATCAAAAATATGCAACAGTGATGAAGAAATTATTTCATCATTTTCCCCTAGAGAATTCCAAGTGCTTAAATATTTGGCCGATGGCCATCCGAACAGCGCCATCTCAGAATTTCTCCACATCAGCACTAAAACAGTATCAACATACAAGAATCGTGTTTATAAAAAAATCGGTGTGAGCAATATTGCAGAATTGATTTCATTTTGCAGAACCAATCGAATTGTTGATGCCTGATAAATATCAACTGACACTCTTCGCATTAGTTTGCACCTGCTTATTCAGTGTTTATCTGCTTATTAGAAATAAGCATTGGTCAAAGCTTGCCCAAAAGAATCAAAGGAATTTGAATACATTTCAAGAAACAAAGAATCAGGCAATTTCAACCATTAGCCATGAAATCAGAACACCGATCAGTGCCATACTGGGTATTCAAGAAAAATTACTGCGCAACAATCATCTAGATCACTCCGAAAAAACCATCCTAGAGAGTGCACATGCCTCGGCAGAGTCGATGCTAGAGGTATTAAATCAGTTACTAGACCTATCGAAAATTGATGCTGGCAAGATGGAACTCAGAGCAGAAGCCTGTAATTTAAGCAACCTGATTAAAAATATCAGCCGAACATTCAGCGCACTTGCTCAAAAAAATAACACCAGCGTAAGCTGTCATATTTGCCCTGAAATAGCAGAAAGTTTAATTGCTGATGGCACAAGATTGGGTCAGATACTGCACAACTTGATGAGTAACGCTATCAAGTTCAGTCCCGATGGAAAAGTAAATATAACAACGCACACCATTGCAAATGATCATTTTGCCCAGAGTATCTATTTTGAGATTTCTGACAATGGCAAAGGAATACCCAAAGCTCATATATCAAGAATTTTTAGACCCTACGAACAATATGATCACTTTGATACTGAGCAAGCACATTCAAGCACGGGACTAGGATTAACAATTGCAAAACAACTTGTCACCATGATGGGTGGCCGATTAGAGATTGACTCCGAAGAGGGTTTCGGTACATCCGTGAGCTTCACGCTCTCTTTTAAAAGGTCTATCAAGCAACCCAAATACACAAAATTGACTTCCTCTCATGAGAGGATCACACCTGTGATCACACATCACGAGAGCGTGATGATTGTTGATGATCACGCTCCAAGCAGACTAATCACAGAGGCTCAATTCAAAGAAATGGGATATTGCGTTCACTCAAGCGCCTGTGGCCAAGAAGCTTTACAGAAAATTCTTGAAACCTCCTTTGATATATTGGTCACAGACTTAACCATGCCCATCATTAATGGAGATCAACTGGCCATTGCCGCTCACCAGCACTATAGCTCAAAGATCAAGATATTTGGTCTAACGGCTCATACTGATGGGGCACATAAATTATTGAACCCTAATAATGTCTTTGATTTTGTTTTAATAAAACCAGCCTCCTTAAGAGATTGGCGACAAGAATTAGAGCTTGAAAAAACATACTTAATGACTTTCAAAGATCCCATTAACTCCCAAGCTTCAATGCTCAAGATCATTGCT
>JBJOKN010000178.1:0-2521 GCA_046046075.1 Pseudomonadota bacterium | reverse complement strand
CGTATTCAGCAAGGTTTGACTCGTCAGGCGATTGTGTTCACCAACAGTCGTATTGGTTGCAGCAAGTTGGCCAGCGCTTTAGAGCGCAGCGGTATCAAAGCTGGTGCGATCCATGGAGACAAGAGTCAGATTGAGCGCATGCAGATTTTAGAATCCTTCAAAAAAGGCACCATGGATGTTTTGGTTGCCACCGATGTTGCAGCCCGAGGACTTGATATTGCAGACATGCCTTGCGTGATCAATCATGAGTTGCCATTCAACGCTGAAGATTATGTGCATCGAATTGGTCGAACTGGTCGTGCGGGCGCTCAAGGTGATGCAATTGCTTTGGTTGATACCTCTGAAGAAAGATTATTGGCTGATATCGAGAAGTTGATGAACCGCAAACTCCTTCGTTTGCCAGTTCCTGATCCTGCCAATGGCCCAGCAGGTGATCCATTTTTCTACATGCCTTATCAGGCATCCAAGCCTAAAGATGAAAAGACATCTGTTGCTGATAATACTGAGACAACTACTCAGGCAGGAGCTCAAAATTCGTCTTCAGCAACAAGCAAGCCATCGATCCAGCCTGGCACGAAGCCAAGAGCTGCCTTATTGGGTGGCTTTAAAAAATAAGCTTCAATCTAAACTGATAGACGTGTTTTTTGGTAATGCTTAACAGCGCTTGCTAGCCATTGCTTGATCGTTGATTCATTGACCTTTGACTCATCCAGTCCTTTTGAATCAGAGTGATTAGAACCGTCAAAGCTCTCACTAAAAAGCGCAGGCTCATTTAAGCCCAAATGTTTTGCCGCTGCCTGAAGCGTTTTTAATGCCTCACCAGGTGTGCTGCAAGCAATGGCAGTCGCCTTGGTTTGTTTGCTGAGCTTTTCTTGATTCTCATCAAGCACCAAAGGTAAGTGAAGGTAATGAGGTTGGGCGTAATTAAGTTGTTGTTGAAGATAAATTTGTCTGGCAGTGTTATCCAATAAATCTTCACCTCTGACGACGTGTGTGATTCCTTGAAGGTGATCATCCACCACAACAGCCAGTTGATAAGTGAATATTCTGTCTGAGCGCCTTAAGACAAAATCGCCCACGGATGATTCAATTTCTGGATCTGTAACCAGTAAACGCCAAGCGCATGGCTCAGTGACATCATCTATATTGCGGCAGCTTCCCGGATACACCAGTTCGCAATGCCTGTCTTTCTTTTTTCCCAAGCGCAGTAATTGATCTTCAATTTGTTTACGAGTGCATCGGCAGCCATAAGCCTTTTTCTCTTGTTTTAATTGATTTAAGGCTGATTCGTAAAAATGAATGCGTTTGGATTGGTATTCAATCTCTTCATCCCAATGTAAACCGCAATTCAAGAGTTGTTGAATGATGATTTTGTCGGCACCAGGAACACACCTTGGTAAATCAAGGTCCTCGATCCTCAAAAGCCATTTTCCTTGATGTGCCCGGGCGTCGAGCCAGCTACCTAGGGCTGTTGCGAGCGACCCGGCGTGGAGAGCTCCTGTGGGTGAGGGTGCGAAGCGACCGCGGTATTGAGTTTTGAACATAGCTAAAATCATCTCATGTCTTTAAATACCAACTTTGTTCATTTGCGTCTTCACTCCGAGTATTCGATTGTGGATGGGGCTGTGCGCATCGATGATGCCATTGCGGCAGCGGTTAAAGATCAAATGGGTGCATTGGCCTTAACAGATTTGAGCAATGTGTTTGGTTTGGTCAAATTCTATCAAGCGGCCCGCAAAGAGGGAATTAAACCGATTATCGGTAGTGATGTATGGATCACTAATTCTGAAGACAGGGATAAACCATTCAGATTGCAGTTGTTGGTGAAAAATCACCAAGGTTATTTGAACTTGTGCGAGCTGTTAACCAAAGCATCCTTGACCAATCAATTCAAAGGTAGATCTGAAGTTGATGAAACATGGTTCAAGCAGCATGCTGATGGTTTGATTGCACTATCAGGCGCTAGATTGGGTGATGTTGGGCAGCATTTATTGGCTGGTCAGCACGCTGAAGCCAAGGCTTCTGCAAAAAAATGGGCCAATTACTTTAAAGACTCTTTTTACATTGAGATTCAACGTGCTGGTCATCCTCAGGATGAGGCACATCTTCATGAGGCTGTTCATTTAGCGAATGAACTTCAGTTGCCTGTGGTGGCAACGCATTCTATTCAGTTCATGAAGCCAACAGACTTCAGAGCACACGAAGCAAGGGTGTGTATTGCTGAAGGAGAAGTACTTGGCAATCCTAAGCGCGCAAAAAAATTTACGCCCGAGCAATACTTTAAAACTCAAGCAGAGATGCAAGAGTTGTTTGCTGACTTACCGGCAGCGATTACCAACAGTGTGGAGATTGCCAAGCGTTGTAATTTGTCATTGACCTTGGGTAAGCCTCAGTTGCCAGATTTTCCAGTGCCTGCCGGCATGACATTGGATGACTATCTGATGGAAAAAGCCATGGAAGGCTTGTCCAAACATTTGCTCCATTTGTATCCTGATGAAGCAGAAAGAGAAAAGCAGCGCCC
>JBJOKN010000177.1:0-2536 GCA_046046075.1 Pseudomonadota bacterium | reverse complement strand
ATCTTCAGAATCTTGATTGCTTCTGGCGTCAACATGTCAGAGGACTGACTGGTATTCATATATTTCCTAAATTAATAGTTAAAGCCCGACATCGGGCTTTAACTTTAACAAACACAACTGATTAATATTTAAGTAATGGATTACTTAGTATTAATTTGATTCCAAACATTCTTACGGATGAAGTCTGTTGTAGCGTCAGGCATTGGCACATAGTCCAAGTCAGCAGCCATTTTCTTACCTTCTTTGAAAGCAAAGTCAAAGAACTTCAACACTTCAGCTGAGTTAGCTTTATTTGCTGGGTTTTTGTACATCAAAATGAATGATGCACCAGTGATTGGCCATGACTTAGCACCTGGAGCATCAGTGATGAATGTGCCCATACCAGGAATCTTTGCCCAATCTGTACCAGCTGCAGCGGCTGCGAATGTTTCATCATCTGGAGAAACAAACTGACCGTTCTTGTTTCTGATTTGCAAGAAAGTCATGTTGTTTTTCTTAGCGTAAGCATATTCAACGTAACCGATTGAGTTCTTCACACGGCTCACGTTAGCAGCAACACCTTCGTTACCCTTACCACCGATTGATGAAGCAGCTGGCCACTTAACTGCAGCGCCTGCACCCACATCTTTTTTCCAGTTGGCATTAACTTTAGCTAGGTAGTCAGTAAAAATCGCTGTAGTACCTGAACCGTCAGCACGGTGCACAACAGTGATGTTGGCATCTGGCAACTTAACACCTGGGTTCAAAGCAGCAATTTGCTTGTCGTTCCAGTTAACGATGTAACCAGAGAACATTTGAGCCAATACATCGCCAGTCACTTTGATTTGACCAGGTTTGATACCGTCTACGTTGATCACTGGAACAACACCACCGATGATCGCTGGGAACTGAACCATGCCATCTTTTTCTAACTCTTCAAACTTAACTGGGTTATCAGTTGCACCGAAGTCAACTGTTTTAGCTTTGATCTGCTTGATACCACCTGATGAACCGATTGACTGATAGTTCAAACCATTTTTTGTTTTAGCTTTATATGCCTCAGCCCATTTTGCATAGATTGGGTATGGGAATGTAGCGCCTGCACCAGTAATATCTGCTGCAAAAGCCGTTGTTACTGTTGAAAGTGCAATTGCACCTGCAACTAAAGATTTGGTAAATAACGCTTTCATGTATATTCCTTTTTCAATGACGCACATCGCGACAGGAAGGACTTTACCTAGTCTATATGAAAGTTTTGTGACATTCATAAATAGAATCATTGATTTAATTTATTCTAATAAATTCAATGACTTATGAATTCAAATAGTGGATTAATTCCCTAAAAGTAGGCGAATACCAATTGAAAACCAACGGCTATCTGAGGTGTATTGCGACTTACTACCAGTCGTTACATCCACTTGAAATTTATTAGGCAATAACCAATGCCTCACCCCAGCCTGATAGGAAGGCTTCACGCTTTCAACACCATAAGTTTCAGCGATTAAATAAGTGCGAGAAGCAATCTCGTACTCCATGCCCAGACCCCATGTTTTCTTAGTGACAGAATCCGTCTTATTTTTTACAGCCCCTAAATTGAGATGCAAGAACTTTTGATCATTATCGAATGACCATGTGACAGGAACATAACCGTAAAGATCATGCTTGTGTCCGTCGCTTTTAAATAAATGTTCTGAACGACCCAGGGCTAAACCAATTGACCAATCATTGGGCTTTAACTCTCGAAAAACAGTTTTTGCTTGAATCACTCGATCTGATGATCCTGATGCGTCAATACCCTGAAACTTAGATCCACCCAAAGTTAATTCAAAAAAGCCCAATGGATTACAAGCTGGTAAAGCCCAATACTCTTCAGTATTTTTACTGACCTTACCCCATGACTCCAATTGGCACGATTGAGGATCAATGATGCGTGCGTCATCAGTGATCATCGGGCGAGCCGCAAAAGCATTCCCCATAGAAAATAAAGTAAGAAGGATTACAAGAATTTTGGTCATGTGCCATTAAAACAAATTTATGTGACAAAAAATATGCCCCTGAAGGGCATATTTTTTTAGAGTAAATTTTTATAAGTGAGTAGCTAAGTACTATGTGATTAGTTAAGTATTATCTATGTCCTTGCTGGGTCCCAACGATTGACCAAAGCTACCAAACTTAACATCACAGGCACCTCAACCAAGACTCCTACAACGGTAGCCAATGCAGCTCCAGAGTTAAGACCAAATAGAGAGATAGCCACTGCAACAGCTAATTCAAAGAAATTAGAAGTGCCAATCAAACAAGCAGGTCCAGCCACTTGATGAGGCAATTTTAATAATTTGGCACCCCAATAAGTGATAAAGAAAATACCGTAGGTTTGAATGATTAATGGAATAGCAATCAAACCAATCACTAAGGGCTTATCAATGATAGTTTGAGCTTGAAAACCGAACAACAAAACCACGGTTGAAATCAAACCAAGGATTGAAGCAGGTTTAACACTAGCCACAAACTGACTCACCGCATCAGCAGATTTCTTCTGCAACAAACTTCTTGTTAA
>JBJOKN010000034.1:0-8383 GCA_046046075.1 Pseudomonadota bacterium | reverse complement strand
GCCGCCAGAATCAAGGCGGGCTTCAACTTATCCGAATTTTCTCTACAATACGCAGATGCAGCCGGCTTTTTACTGGATGCCTTCGTCGAAGGCTATGGTGGGGGTGGGCATGTATTTGATTGGTCATTGATACCGGACACATGGACAAAAGAAAACGCGCATCGGGTCGTTTTGAGTGGTGGATTGAACACGCACAACGTGGGCGAGGGTATTGCACACCTTAAACCTTGTGCTGTGGATGTGTCGAGTGGCATTGAAGTGGCAAAAGGTCAAAAAAGCCCTGAATTAATGAAGGCGTTTATTCAAGCAGTCCGGGATGCCGATCAAGGCATCTCATTCGTGTAGAGGTAACACTATGTATGATTTTCCAGACGTCAGAGGTCATTTCGGCCCCTATGGTGGTGTCTTCGTTTCTGAAACTTTGATGTATGCCTTGACTGAGCTCAAAGAGACTTACGCCAAGTATCAAAATGATCCCGATTTTTTAGCTGAGTTCCATTCAGAGTTAAAACACTTTGTGGGTCGTCCTTCACCCGTTTATCACGCCAAACGCTGGAGTGAGATGTTGGGCGGGGCGCAAATTTATCTCAAGCGTGAAGATTTGAACCACACGGGTGCTCACAAAATCAATAACGTGATTGGTCAAGCAATGTTGGCCAAGCGCATGGGTAAAAAACGCATCATTGCTGAAACAGGTGCTGGGCAACATGGCGTAGCTACAGCCACGATTTGCGCACGCATGGGTTTAGAGTGCATTGTTTATCAAGGTTCGATTGATGTGGCTCGCCAAGCGCAAAACGTTTATCGCATGAAACTCTTGGGCGCCACAGTGGTACCAGTTGAGTCTGGTACCAAAACACTCAAAGATGCTTTGAACGAAGCAATGCGTGATTGGGTGACGAATGTGGAAAGCACTTTCTACATCATCGGCACAGTGGCAGGCCCTCATCCATACCCAATGATGGTCAGAGATTTCCAAAGTGTGATCGGCGAAGAGTGCAAAGTGCAAATGCCAGAAATGATTGGCCGTCAACCTGATTACGTGATGGCTTGCGTGGGTGGTGGATCAAATGCCATGGGTATTTTCTATCCATACATCGATGTGCCAAATGTAAAACTCGTTGGCGTTGAAGCCGCGGGTCATGGCTTGAATACCAAGGCGCATTCAGCAGCATTGGTCGCGGGAACGCCAGGCGTCTTGCACGGTAACCGCACTTATTTATTACAAGATGAAAACGGTCAAATTGCTGAGACGCATTCAGTGTCAGCAGGCATGGACTATCCAGGTGTTGGTCCTGAGCATGCTTGGTTAAAAGATTCTAAGCGTGCTGAATATGTCGCTGTCACAGATGATGAGGCACTCAAGGCCTTTCATGATTGCTGTCGCATTGAAGGCATCATTCCTGCATTAGAAAGCAGTCACGCCATCGCTTACGCTTGCAAATTAGCTCCAACTTTACCGAAAGATAAATCTATCTTGATCAATCTATCGGGAAGAGGAGATAAGGACATGCACACCGTTGCTCAAGAATCAGGTTTGAAGTTTTAGGAATATAGATGTCAAAGATTGCAAAAGTATTTGCTGATTTAAAAGCGCAGGGCCGCAAAGGTCTTGTGCCCTTTATCACTGCGGGTGATCCTGAGCCAGGTATCACCCTTGATTTAATGCATGCCTTGGTTCGTGGTGGTGCAGATGTGATTGAGTTGGGCGTGCCTTTCTCAGACCCCATGGCCGATGGCCCTGTGATTCAGCGAGCATCTGAAAGAGCTTTGTCTCATGGCACCAACCTCAAGCATTGCATTGAATTGGTCAAACAATTTCGCCAAACCAACGATCACACCCCAGTGGTCTTGATGGGGTATGCCAACCCTATTGAACACATGGGCACAGAAACATTTGTCAGAACTGCAAAAGATGCAGGTGTTGATGGTGTTTTGGTGGTGGACTATCCTCCAGAGGAATGCGAAGACTTTGCCAAAAAATGTAAAGAAGCTGGTATTGATCCAATTTTCTTGCTGGCACCCACTTCATCGCAAGAACGGATTGATCAAGTTGGCAAAGTGGCGGCAGGCTACATTTATTACGTGTCTCTCAAAGGCGTTACGGGAGCTGCTAACTTGGATACCCAAGCGGTGGCAGGAATCATTCCGCAAATCAGGGCGGCATCATCGGTGCCAATCGCGGTTGGTTTTGGTATCAGGGATGCTCAATCAGCGGTGGCCATTGGTAAGACGGCTGATGCGGTGGTCATTGGTAGCCGGATTGTGCAGCTTTTAGAGGAGGCTGTCCCGGCACAGAGAGTACAATCACTGGAAGACTTTCTAAAGGATATCCGTAAGGCTTTGGATCAATAAATATGAGCTGGATTGATAAACTTCTCCCCCCAAGTATTCAACACACTGACCCTGCACAGCGTAAAACTGTGCCTGAGGGTTTGTGGATCAAGTGCCCGTCATGCGAAGCTGTTTTATATCGCAATGACTTAGAGTCAAACATGCATGTTTGTCCTAAGTGTGATCACCACATGCGCATCAATGCGCGTGAGCGTTTGGATAAATTATTGGACTTAGAAGGTCGTCATGAGATTGGTCAAGAAGTACTGCCAGTCGATGCTTTGAAATTCAAAGACACCAAGAAATACCCAGATCGCATCAAGGATGCGATGGATTCAACAGGCGAGACCGATGCCATGGTCGTCATGGCTGGATCAATTCACACCATTCCGGTGGTAGTTGCCTGTTTTGAGTTTGAATTCATGGGCGGTTCTATGGGCTCTGTGGTGGGCGAGCGTTTTGTGCGCGGTGCACAAATGGCCTTAGAGCAAAAGGTACCATTCATTTGCATCAGCGCCACGGGTGGTGCTCGTATGCAAGAGAGTTTGTTGTCATTGATGCAAATGGCTAAAACCAACGCGATGTTGGTTAAATTGGCGCATGCAAAATTACCTTACATCAGCGTTTTGACTGATCCAACCATGGGCGGTATCTCGGCCAGTTTTGCTTTTATGGGCGACGTTGTGATGGCTGAGCCAAAAGCTTTGATTGGCTTTGCTGGTCCGCGCGTGATTGAGCAAACTGTTCGCGAAAAACTTCCTGAAGGCTTCCAGCGTTCAGAGTTCTTGATGCAAAAGGGCGGTATCGACATGATTGTTGATCGTCGCCAAATGCGCAAAGAGATTGCTGATTTGTTAGCGCTGCTATTGAAGTTGCCGACAGATTCTGTTGCTTAAGACCCCAAGCTCAATTGCCTGACACGTTTGACAATTTAGATGATTGGCTGCGGCACCTAGAGACTGCACACCCCGTTGGGATTGATATGGGCTTGGAGCGTGTCACACGCGTCAAAGAAGCTCTTCAACTAAAGTTCAAGCCAGTGGTTTTCACTGTGGGTGGTACCAATGGCAAAGGTTCTACCTGCGCTTTACTAGAGAGTGTCCTATTGGCCGCCTCTTACAAAGTGGGTTGCCACACATCTCCGCATTTATTGTCATTCAATGAACGTGCCCGTGTGAATGGCGAAAACGCCAGTGACGCTCTATTACTAGAACACTTCAAAGCAGTGGAGTTGGCCAGAGTATCTTTGCCAAATCCGCCAAGCTTGACTTACTTTGAGTTCACGACTTTGGCCATTATGCATTTATTTGCATCTGCTAACTTAGACGCAGTGATCTTAGAAGTTGGTTTAGGTGGTCGTTTAGATGCCGTGAATATGATTGACACGGATTGTGCGATTGTCACGAGCATCGATTTGGATCACATGGAATACCTTGGAGACACCAGAGAAAAAATCGCTTTTGAAAAAGCGGGCATTTTCCGTTCTGATAAACCTGCAATCTGCGCAGATCCTGTACCACCCCAATCGTTGATTGATCATGCAACATCCATTGGTGCTGACTTATGGCTGCTGGGTAAGGACTATAACTTTCAGGGTGATAAACAACAGTGGGGCTGGGCAGGGCGAGGTAAACGTTTTTCAGGGCTGGGCTATCCAGCACTGCGAGGCGCCAATCAATTGCTCAATGCAAGTGCTGTGATTGCTGCTCTGATCGCTGTCAGAGATCGCTTGCCAGTTGGCGCTCAAGAAATCAGAAACGGCATGGCTTGGGTAGAGCTTCCAGGGCGTTTTCAGGTACTGCCTGGAAAGCCCACCATCATTTTGGATGTGGCTCACAATCCTCACGCCAGTGCTGCTCTTGCACAAAACCTTGAGAACATGGCCTACCACCCCTACACGATTGGAGTATTTGGTGCGATGGCAGACAAAGACATCGATGGGGTCTTAAAACCCATGATGGACAAAATTGATTTTTGGTATTTCTGCGATTTACCGACCCCACGTGCGGCTTCTGCGGAATCACTGGCGGCGCGCTTGAGATCCTTGGGCTTCAAAGAGGGAGCTGATGCTGGAATAGAGGTTTTCTCAAGTCCTGCTTTGGCCTATGAATCAGCCTTAAAAAAGGCGGGTGAGGGTGATAGAATATCGGTATTCGGGTCCTTTTATACCGTCGCTGGTGTTCTGGCCTACCGAAATGCAAAAGCTCATTAACCATGACACAACTTTGAACCTAAAACCTAGCTGATGCGTCTACCTTTCCTTAACCGCCCAAGTAGTAAAAACAACACACCTGTTGAGGATGGTCTAACAGAAGATCCAGAGCGTCAAAAAGCCAGGCATCGACTGATCGGTGCAGTTTTTTTGGTGACGGTTGCAGTGGCTGGTCTCCCCATCATTTTTGACTCAAAGCCCAAGCATCACAGCAATGACATTGCTATTCAGATCATTCAGCCAGGATCAAAAGAAGAAAAGAAGGTTGAAGATCCTAAAGAATCCAAAACCACTGATTCAGTCGCACCAGCAGCACCAGTGACTTCAACAGACAATAAAGACCTTAAAAAAGAAGAAGCCAAAACAGATAAGTCGACACCGGTGGCTAAATCATTGGATAAGGGTGAAGAAGTTTTATCGATTCTAGAAAATCGCTCACCAGCAACGTCTGCTACCGCAAGTCCAGCAGTCAATGCCAACGGTAAATTCATTGTTCAAATCGGCGCTTTCTCATCAGAAGAGCGCGTTAAGAATTGGCAGAAAAAACTAACAGAACAAAAAGTCAGTAGCTACATTGAAATCAGAACCAATAAAGAGGGCGTCAAGCTTCACCTCTTGAGGTCTGGTCCTTACGAAGACAGAGCCAGTGCTGAAGCAGCCGAGAAAAAGATCAAGTACGTTGGTTTAAGCCCAAAGATCATTGAGCAAAAGCCACAGTGATGAAGGGATCTGAGCAATCATGAACATTTCCTTCACAGTCGTTGATATAGCTTTTTTTGCAGTGCTAGCTATTTCAGCACTCTTGGGTATTTGGCGTGGTTTGATCAGAGAAGTTTTTGCGTTAATCGCTTGGGTAGCCGCTTCTTGGGTTTCTTATCACTATGCCACTTGGTTGGCTAAAGAGTGGTTGAGTGGTGTGCCAGGTGGTGAGATGACCCAGTTGGCTCTTGGCTTTGTGATCTTGTTCATTGTGACCATGATCATTTGTGCATTGATTGGACGTTTTTTAGCAAAAATCATGCAGCAAGCTGGCTTGAGTCCGATGGATCGTTTTTTGGGTTTTGCTTTTGGTCTTCTAAGAGGTTTATTGGTCATCGTTGTGTTGAGCAGTCTCTTGTCATTGACTGGCGCAACTCAAACAAGCGAATGGCGTAAAGCTTGGACTTTGCCGGCAATTGAATTGCTGACCGGCATGGCTCAAGCTTGGTTACCAGATGAGTGGGCTGCTCAGGTGTCTGGGCAGTTGAAGAAGTAGTTTTAAAAGATAGAGGTCTTTATGTGTGGAATTGTCGGGGCGGTAGGCAATAGTCCAGTGAATCAGTTGCTCTATGACGCGTTATTGCTTTTGCAACATCGCGGTCAAGATGCCGCTGGTATAGCTACCATGAACGGCAGTTCATTCAGCATGCATAAAGCGAATGGCATGGTGCGTGATGTGTTTAGAACACGCAATATGCGCAGCTTGCCAGGCAATGCGGGTATCGGCCAGGTTCGTTACCCCACAGCAGGATCTGCTAGCAGTGAAGAGGAAGCTCAACCGTTTTATGTGAACGCTCCTTTTGGCATTATCTTGGCTCATAACGGTAACCTCACCAATGCGCCTGCTTTGCGCGATGAGATGTTCTACCGTGATCGTCGTCACATCAACACGAATTCAGATACGGAAGTTCTATTGAACGTTTTGGCTGATGAGCTTCAACGTGCCACAGACAGTATTGCATTGGATGCTGCATCAGCATTCACGGCAGTTGCAAAAGTACAAAAGCGCTTAAAAGGTTCGTATGCAGTTGTGGCTTTGATTGCTGGTTATGGTTTATTGGCTTTCCGTGACCCATTCGGTATTCGTCCTTTGTGCATTGGCCGCATGGACACGCCCAATGGCCCAGAATGGTTGATCGCTTCTGAGTCTGTGACCTTAGAAGGTTTGGGATTCAAGTTTGTCAGAGACGTTGCACCTGGTGAAGCAATCTTCATTGGTCTTGATGGCCAGTTCCAAAGCAAGCTTTGTGCAGAGAATGCTACGCTCAACCCATGTATTTTTGAATACGTTTATCTCGCAAGGCCAGATTCATGCATCGATGGCGTGACGGTTTATGACGTACGCTTATTGATGGGCAATTACTTGGCAGAAAAAATTGCCCGAGAGACTGATGTTTCTCAAATTGATGTGGTCATGCCAATCCCAGATTCAAGCCGTCCAGCAGCGATGCAAGTAGCGAAACTCTTGGGTGTGCCATACCGTGAAGGTTTCTTTAAAAACCGCTATGTGGGCCGCACCTTCATCATGCCTGGTCAAGCGATGCGCAAAAAATCAGTGCGTCAAAAGCTCAATGCGATGCGCTTAGAGTTCAAAGACAAAAACGTTTTGATTGTGGATGACTCGATTGTGCGCGGTACAACTTCTTATGAGATCGTGCAAATGGCACGTGATGCTGGTGCCAAGAAAGTGATCTTTGCTTCAGCCGCGCCTCCGGTACGTTTTCCAAACGTTTATGGCATTGACATGCCAACCCGCAGTGAGTTGGTTGCGTATGGTCGAACCCATGAAGAAATCACCAAATTGATTGGTGCGGACGAACTCATTTATCAAGACGTTGAAGATCTTAAAAAAGCCGTTCGAGACATCAACCCTGCGATCACCAATTTTGATGCATCTTGCTTTGATGGCAAGTACATCACCGGTGATATCACTGAGTCTTACTTAGATGCCCTAGAGGCCGCCAGAAACACGCCCAAGGCCTTGGCTGACCGTCAGCAGGGCGATGGTACAGACTTGGCACGTTCACAATTACATTTACATTTGGCTTCTCAAGAGTAGTATTGAGTCATGAGCGATAAAAAACGACCACCTTTGGACATTAAAAACCTGCACACTGACACTTTGGGTGTGCGTGCGGGTGTGCGTCGTACTGAGTTCAATGAACACTCTGAAGCAATGTTTTTAACCTCCAGTTTTTGCTTTGACAGTGCTGCAGATGCTGCGCATGGTTTTGCAAACGCAGAAAAAGGTTTTATTTATTCTCGTTTTACCAATCCAACAGTTGCGATGTTCCAAGATCGCTTGGCAGCTCTTGAGGGTGGTGAATCATGTATTGCCACATCCTCTGGCATGTCAGCCATCATGACAGTGGCAATGTCACATTTGCAGGCGGGCGATCATGTGATCTGCTCACGTTCTGTGTTTGGTGCAACCATCCAGCTATTCAATAGTATTTTGGGTAAGTTTGGCATTGAAACAACTTATGTTGATATGGCCAACCTTGATTCATGGAAAGCTGCAGTCAAGCCAAACACCAAGCTCTTCTATTTAGAGACACCTTCAAATCCCTTAACGGAAGTGGGGGACATTGCTGCCATCGCAAAAATTGCCAAGGCTGCCAATGCACTCTATGTGGTGGATAACTGTTTCTGTACACCGGCTTTGCAAAAGCCGTTGGAATTGGGTGCAGATGTGATTATTCATTCCGCAACCAAATACTTGGATGGTCAAGGTCGTGTCTTGGGTGGAGCGATTGTGGGCACAGAAGAGTTTGTGCTTGGTAAAGTTTTCCCGTATGTGAGAACTGCCGGCCCAACATTGTCTGCTTTCAATGCTTGGGTTTTGCTTAAAGGTTTAGAAACACTCAATTTAAGATTGGAAAAGCAAAGTCAGTCAGCTCTTGAGTTGGCCACTTGGTTAGAAAAGCATCCTGCGGTTGAGCGTGTGTATCACCCAGGTTTAGCTTCGCATCCTCAGTATGAATTAGCCAAGAAGCAACAAAGAATGGGCGGACCTATTTTGTCATTTGTGCTCAAGGGCGGCAAAGAAGCTGCTTGGAAAGTGATTGATGGGACCAA
>JBJOKN010000033.1:0-17119 GCA_046046075.1 Pseudomonadota bacterium | reverse complement strand
CGATGCCAACTTGATTAGATCAATACTGGCTCAAAAACCAAGCAATACCAAACACCTGGCCATTCACACCCTTGCTGGCGAATCAGGTATTGCATTAACCGTTCCCAAGAAATTAGCCAAGAGAGCCATTGATCGAAACAGGATCAAGCGCTTGATGAGAGAGTCTTATCGACAGAACCTACTTAACTTAGAAGGTCAGCTGGTGGTTTTGAGGTTGCGTAAAAAAATTGGTGAATCCAGCGCCGGCAAGCTAAGAGAGAGAGAAAGACGACAGATTAAAGAGCAATTGTTTAATCAAGCGAGTCCATGTAAATGATTGCGAGCTTCTTAAAAGGACTCATCAGGCTTTACCAGCTGTTGCTAAGCCCTTTTTGGGGAGCGCAATGCCGCTTTCACCCGACGTGTTCTTGCTATTAGATAAACACGGCGCAATCAAGGGAACTGGGTTGGCGATATATAGAATTTTGAGATGTAATCCCTGGGCTGATGGTGGCCTAGACCCGGTACCAGAAAAGAACACTAAGAAGTAACAATCTAACACTACAATTCCAGCTTACGCTATTTAATATAGAAAAAATAATGGACATCAGAAAAACATTACTTTGGGCAATTTTTACAATATCAGCAATTTTGTTGTTCGATGCATGGCAACAACACAATGGTCAGGGCTCTTTCTTTTCTCAGCAAAAAGTTGAAGCTCAACAAGCGAATGTTGCCAAAGATGCGACTTCAACGAACGCGCCTAAAAATGATTTGCCTAAGGCTGCGGCTTCTAATTCTGTTCCAGCATCTGCGCCAACATTATTTGTGCCAAGCAAAACTGGTGAAATCATTACTTTAAAGAATGATGTCATTACTCTAGAAATTGACACGCTTGGTGGCGTGATCAGTCGAGCGCAATTAACAAAGCATCTAGAGGAAGATAAGACCGGAGTTCTAATTTTTGATCGCAGCAAAGCACGCCAATACTATGCGCGCTCAGGATTGGTTTCTGCGTCAGGCGTTGAGCTACCAAACCACACACAAATTTTTACAGCGAGCAAAAACTCTGCAGGAAACTCAGTTACTCTGGTGGCAGAGAAGAGCGGCATTCGTTTAGAAAAAGTGCTCACCTTAGAAAATGGTTCTTATGTTGTCGAGGCAAAGCACACAGTTAAAAATCTAAGCAATCCAGCAGCAGACCTAACGCTGTATGCAGAATTGGTTCGCGATAACGGCAAGCTAGAAGAGAGCATGTTCTACGCAACCTTCACAGGCCCTGCGCTCTACACAGATGCAGAAAAATTCCAAAAAATAGAATTTTCTGAAATTGAAAAAAATAAAGCAAAGCTTCCTGGAACCCAACAGAAAGACAGTCCAACATGGATTGCCATGGTTCAGCATTATTTTGCTTCAGCGTGGATCCCATCTAATAATTTCCAAAAAGATTTATATGTTGGAAAGTTGGAAAACAATCAGTTCAGAATTGGCGTTCAATCTAAATTAGAAACATTGGCGGTGGGTCAAGAGAAAACTGACACGCTTAAATTGTTTGTTGGTCCTCAAGAAGAACAGGTGCTTGAGAAGATTGCTCCGGGCCTCGAGTTGGTCAAAGACTACGGATGGTTCACTATTTTGGCTAAGCCAATTTTCTGGTTGCTTGAAAAGATTCATGCAATGGTGAATAACTGGGGGTGGTCAATCATCCTTTTGACCATGTTGATCAAACTTGTTTTCTTCCCATTGTCTGCAGCTAGCTATAAATCAATGGCACGCATGAAGTTGGTACAACCTCGGGTCTTGGAACTAAAAGATCGTTATAAGGGTGAACCACAAAAACTCAATCAAGCCATGATGGAGATGTATCGTAAAGAAAAAATCAATCCTTTGGGTGGTTGCTTCCCAGTATTGATTCAGATTCCTGTTTTCATTGCTTTGTATTGGGTGTTGTTATCTTCTGTAGAAATGAGAGGGGCACCTTGGTTGGGCTGGATTCAAGACTTGTCAAAACCAGATACATTGTTTGGTGTTTGGTTCGGCGCACCAATCGGCTTATTGCCAATTTTGATGGCTGTCTCAATGTTCATTCAGACAAAGTTAAATCCAACGCCACCAGATCCACTACAAGCAAAACTCATGATGTTCATGCCGATTGCTTTTTCAGTGATGTTCTTCTTCTTCCCATCAGGTTTGGTTTTGTATTGGGTAGTGAATAACATCTTGTCAATTGCGCAACAGTGGCAAATTAATAAAATTTATGGCGGGGCTAAAAAACCTGCTTAAGTATGATTCATGAGCGCGAACCAATCATTGCTTTAGCCACGGCTAATGGTCGCGCCAGTGTTGGAATAATTCGTTTATCCGGATCGGGGGTCTTGCAGATTAGCAAGGCCCTTTGTCTTAGAGAGTTGGCTCCAAGACATGCAACGCTCGTTCAGTTCAATGATGCCTCGGGTGAATTGATTGATGAAGGCTTGGCCATTGCCTTTCCAGAACCAAACTCTTATACCGGCGAAGATGTTCTTGAATTGCAATGCCATGGCAGCACCCCAGCACTCAATCTCCTTTTAGACCACTGTCTTCAACTTGGCAAAGGCATAGGCTTACGATTAGCTCGACCAGGGGAATTCACGGAGAGAGCCTTTCTGAATGGAAAAATGGATTTGGCTCAAGCCGAAGCGGTGGCTGACTTGATCGATGCAAGCAGCGCCCTCGCCGCAAAAGGCGCAGCAAAATCCTTGAAGGGCGACTTCTCTAAAAAAATTGATATCTTTTTAAATGCATTGATTGAAATCAGGGCACTGACTGAGGCAACCTTAGATTTTCCAGAGGAAGAAATTGATTTCATTGAGCAGCATGATGTATTTAATCGATTAGAAAAGATTCTTGAGAACATTCAAGAGGTAAAAAAAGCTGCTCAGCAAGGTTCGATCATTCGTGATGGCTTAACTGTAGTTTTAGTGGGTCAACCAAACGTGGGCAAAAGTTCTTTGATGAATGCACTTGCCGGTGAAGACATTGCCATCGTGACAGATGTTGCCGGCACTACCCGCGACCGACTTAAAGAAACTATTTTGCTAGACGGCGTTCCACTTCATATCATTGATACAGCTGGTTTGAGAGAAACTCAAGATAGTGTTGAGCAAATTGGTATTGAAAGAACTTGGCAAGCAATTGAGCAAGCAGACCTGGTTCTGCATTTGATGGATCTCACCCAAGGCTCTCAAATATCTACTGAAGATCAAGATTTAATCAATCGAATCAAACTTAAAACATCTAAAAATGTTCCAATAAAAATCATATGGAACAAGCTTGACCGCTCATCGGTACAAAACACCGATCATAAAGATCAATTGTTCGTTTCTGCTAAGACTGGTCAAGGTTTGGATTTATTAAAAAGTGAGTTATTAAAAGTTGCTGGCTGGCAGCCCGAATCAGAGGGTGGCATCTTGGCAAGAAAAAGACATGTTGAAGCACTTTTAAATGCTGAGCAATTGATCAAGAATGCTTTGGTTTTATTAAAGTCACAAACTTCATCCATTGAGTTGGCCGCTGAGGAAATGAGGCTTGCTCAAGACGAGCTTTCGACCATCACGGGCCAATTTTTGCCAGACGACTTATTGGGAAAAATCTTTAGCACCTTTTGTATTGGTAAATAAGACGTGGGCATGCAGTTTGATCAAATTGTTTTGGCCGGCGGCGGGAATCGCTGTTGGTGGCAGGCTGGTTTTTGGAATGTTCTGAATGAAGCAATTCCACAGCACCCGAAAAAAATAGTGGCTGTCAGTGCTGGTGCTGCAACAGCATGTTTGTTTTCAGCAAGGCCGGGTGATGAGGGCTCACAATGGGGGCTTAATTACTATGCAAAAGCCTTGGCCGATATTTCAAGTAATGTGGATTGGAAAAATCTTTTTTCAAGCAAACCACTTTTTCCACACTATCGTTTGTACAGAGCTGCCCTTGAAAATATTTTGGGTGATGGCTTTGGACGGATTCAGGATGGCCCAGAGATATTGATTGGCTTGGCCAAAACCCCGACTTATTTGAGCCCAAAACTTTCTGTTGCCGTGGGTCTTTTGGCCTATGAGCTTGAAAAGAAATTTCAGAGACCACTTCACCCCCAGTCAGGCAAGCGTTTGGGTTTTTCAAGGGTCTTTGTTTCATCTAAATCATGCGCCAACCTCAATGAACTCATTGAAACAATCTTGCAATCATCTTGTACCCCGCCGTTTACCCCAGTGATGTACCGAGATGGTCAAGCCATTTTAGATGGGGGCTTGATTGATAACGTGCCCATTGATGGGCTGACTCCAGCAATTCCAGGTGAAAAAAGGCAAGAAGCCCTTATTTTGTTAACCAGAAGATACGGGTTACCCAATCCATTTATTCAAGAGTTACCAGGCTTGAGGCTGACATATATTCAACCAAGTCAAAAGGTCCCCATTTCAAGCTGGGATTACTCTAGGCACGATTTGATGCCTAAGGCCTATGAGCTGGGAAAAAGCGATGCCAAGCACGCTATCACTAATGGCATTTTTGGCTATTCCAATTTAACTAACTTACTATGAACCAACCAACGATGAAGGGCGTGGCCACCCTTAATGTGCCATCTTATGTTAAACATCAGAAGTTGATTGACTGGGTGGCAGAAATTGCTGCTTTGACAATGCCAGACAATGTTTACTGGTGTGATGGTAGTGAAGAAGAATACGATCGTTTATGCGCTCAAATGGTTGAAGCTGGAACGCTAAAAAAGCTAAATCCAGCAAAAAGAAAAAACTCTTATCTAGCCTGCTCAGACCCAAGCGATGTGGCAAGGGTTGAAGACAGAACTTACATTTGTTCAAAAAATAAAGAAGACGCTGGCCCAACCAATAATTGGATGGATCCAGCTGAAATGCGCACGACGCTACAGCCGTTATTCACTGGTTGCATGAAAGGCAGAACGATGTATGTTGTGCCTTTTTCAATGGGGCCTCTAGGATCCCCGATTGCTCACATTGGTGTTGAGCTATCAGACAGTCCGTACGTCGCGATCAATATGCGCATCATGACGCGCATGGGTAAAGGTGTTTTTGATGTTTTGGGCACTAACGGTGATTTTGTTCCTTGCGTTCACACCGTTGGTAAGCCATTGCAGGCAGGTGAAAAAGATGTGTCTTGGCCATGCAATAGCACCAAGTACATTGTGCATTACCCAGAAACTCGTGAAATTTGGTCATTCGGTTCAGGATATGGTGGCAATGCATTATTAGGTAAGAAGTGCTTTGCTTTGAGAATTGCTTCAACCATGGGTCGTGACCAAAACTGGTTAGCTGAACACATGTTGATTTTGGGTGTTACATCACCTGAAGGTAAGAAATACCACGTTGCTGCGGCTTTCCCATCTGCTTGCGGCAAAACCAATTTTGCAATGTTGATTCCACCTCAAGGTTACCAAGGTTGGAAGGTAACCACGATTGGTGACGACATTGCTTGGATCAAACCACGCAAAGATCCAGTAACAGGAAAAACACGTTTGTTTGCAATTAATCCAGAGGCTGGTTACTTCGGTGTTGCCCCAGGTACAAATACGTTGACTAACGCTAATTGCATGGCGTCTTTGAATGAGAACGTTATCTTCACAAACGTTGCGCTGACTGATGATGGCGATGTTTGGTGGGAAGGCATGACCGATAAGGCTCCTGATCACCTCATTGATTGGCAAGGTAAAGACTGGACTCCTGCAGATGGTGCGGCAGGAAGAAAAGCCTCACATCCAAATGCTAGATTCACAGTTGCAGCAACTAACAATCCAGTGATTGACCCAGAGTGGAACAATCCTGATGGCGTTGCAATTGATGCATTCATCTTTGGTGGTCGTCGTTCAACAACGGTACCATTGGTTACAGAAGCGCGTAACTGGGTTGAAGGTGTTTACATGGCATCAACCATGGGCTCTGAAACAACAGCCGCTGCTGCTGGTCAGCAAGGTGTTGTGCGCCGTGATCCATTTGCGATGTTGCCTTTCGCGGGATACAACATGAGCGATTATTTCCAACATTGGTTGAACATGGGTAAAAAGCTTGAAGCAGAAGGCGCTAAGTTGCCAAGCATTTACTGTGTTAACTGGTTCCGTAAGAACGAAGCTGGCAAGTTTGTATGGCCAGGATATGGTGAGAATATGCGCGTTCTAGCTTGGATGCTTGAGCGTATTGAAGGCAAAGCAAAGGGCCAAGAAAACATTTTTGGTACAACTCCTTCTCACAAAGATATCAATTGGTCAGGCCTTGAGTTCAGTGAAGACCAGTTCAATCAGGTAACTTCCATTGATAAAGCTGCATGGCAAGAAGAAATGAAACTGCATGACCAGCTGTTTGAACAGCTGTCATACCATTTGCCAAAAGAATTGGTTGAAACAAAGCAGGCTCTAGAAAAGCGTTTAGCCAGCTAATTGTTCAGCAGAAACAAAAAGCCCCTTGTTTGAGATATTCAAGCAAGGGGCTTTTTAATTGTAGCTTTATTGGCGTGGCTAAATTGTCACTAAGCCAAGAGCTAAATCAGTTAGAACGCTTTGGAATCATATTTGCTGGATTGATGTGCGTGCCAGCTCTGATAACTTCGTAGTGCAGATGCGGGCCTGTAGATCTTCCAGTGTTGCCCACTTTAGCAATCATGTCGCCACGTTTAACGGTTTGGCCTACTCTGACCAATAGTTGGCTTGCATGCGCGTAGCGAGTTTTAAAACCTTCTGCATGGTTGATTTCAACCACATTGCCGTATTGTGAATCCCATCCAGAGCGGCTAACAACGCCACCTGCAGAGGCAAGAATTGGCGTACCAACTGGCGCAGAGAAATCCAGACCTTCATGCTTTGCCATGGTGTGCAAGAAAGGATCTAGTCTTAAGCCAAAGCCACTGCTTAAACTGTAGTTGTCTTTAATAGGAATGCCCGTAGGCAAGCTATTCAACCAAGTAAGCTGTTTTTCCCATAGAGCGTTGATTTCAGAAACACTCTTCTTGAATTCTGTCATGTCTTGAAGGGAGCTATCAAGGGCGTCGATCAAACGAACATCCTTTTGAATTTTCATCTCCGGAAGCTTATGAGGCCCGCCCTTACCATTGCCGCCAGGAATTTGAGACTTAACCGCACTTGGCGTAGCCATATCCATGAAGCGATCTTTTAACTTCTGAATTTGAATAATTTCATCAGAGGTGGTCTGAAGCTTTTCTTGAATTGCTTGAAGGCGGTCTTTATACGCCTGCTCAATTTGATCTTGTTCTGCCTGAGTTAAAACACCGCCCATCGCTCTGGCTAAATCAGGTCTTGCTTCAATCGCAATTCTTAAGCCAACGAAATGCAAAATGCCGCCCGCTGCAACTAAAAGTGCTGCGAGAATACCAACCGCAATTGAAACGGTTCTTAAAGTAATCGATATTTTTCTTACCCGGCCCGTTGGACCGGAAACCCACATTAACTGCATAAATCTTGCTCATTTTGATCAGACATGCATTATAAAGGCTCCCATGAATATGCCAACACCTTCCCAACACCATGAAGCAATTGTGATTGGCGGAGGTATTGCGGGCGCCGCCATCATAAAGTCATTAAAAAACAATAACTTAAACAACTTTTTGGTGATTGAGTCAGGAAATTCCCCGGCACAGGGCACTAGTGGGCACGATGGGGCACTTTGCCACCCTTACGTTGGTCGAGGTGCATCACGCCTTCAACGTTTAAGCATGATTGCATTCAATGAGGCAAGGCAAGTTTGGGCAAATTATTGGACCGGTGGCGGTGTTTTGCATTTAGCCAGAAATGCAGAAAATCACGACAAAATATTAATGAGTAAGCGCCTACTATCTCAGGGGTTCAATCTTAAAAATGCTCAAGTAGTTTCGGCCGACGAAGCAAGGAGTCTATGTGGAGTGTCATTGGCTGGCACTTTTTTTCCCGAAGGTGGCTGGGTAAATCTCAAACAAATCTGCCATGAACTTTTTTCTGACCTATCAGATCACCAGGTCAGGATGTCATCAACAGTTACAAGAATTGCATATCGTGACAAACATTGGATCGTTTATGACAAGGACCAAAATGTCATTGGATTGACCCCTAGATTATTTTTAGCCAATGGCTTGGGCGTTAAATCATTGGCAACGTCCACAGCAATTGATTTGCCATTGAAGCCAGTTCGGGGGCAGCTGTCGACTTTCGCCTACAAAAAAGAGAGTTCTTGGGCCAAATGCAGTCCAAGTGTTGCGCTTTCCGGCAAGGCTTACTGTTTGCCGCCAGTTGAAATGAACGATGGGTCTTATCGCTGGATGGTTGGGTCAAGCTATGATGAGCACGCAGAAGACTTGAGTGTTTGGCAAAGAAGCCATGAGGAAAACTTGGGCCTGATTCAAGAAATGTTAGGCAATGAATGTGACCCCTCGGAAATAGAGCCGGTGGATGCATTTGTTGGCATACGATGCGTGGCCAATGATCGTCTACCAATCATGGGGCCGGTCAAAGGGTATCCGGGCTTATACATTTTGACCTCCTTGGGTTCCAGAGGAGTGATGTGGTCGGCCCTCGCTCACCAGATGTTCACAGAACACCTGGCAGAAGAGATGCGTCATTCAGCTTTTTTAGATGCGCGTTTTTTTGCTGGCGCCCGTTTAGCAGGTTTAGGTTTGTCTGAAGATTTGGTTTCTGCTTTGCTTCCCGCGCGCTTTTTAGCGGGAGCCTCAAATTCAAAACCGATTTTGCCGTCAGCTTGACGAGCTAAAGCTAAGTATGCTTTGAAGCCACGCCCAGTCCTAGAGGATTTGAAGTTGGTCAATAAATCAGTTTTGCCCTCATTCAAAAGCTTGGAAACTTGCTCTTGCGAGATCTCTTGTTGCAAGACAACTTTGCCGGTAGAAAAATCACAGGATTTGTTAGGGCCAACACTTCGTTCGCAGAGATATTTCATGCCGTGCTCATACACTGCGCCGGAGCATTTAGGGCAGGCACCTAATGAGGATTGGCCAGTAAAGTCAACTTCTTCGTTACTGTCTTCATCGCTGTTGCCAAAATCAAACTCAAGCTTATAGCCTGCATTTGGATAGTCTTTGTCGTCTTCTGGAATAGAAACTAATTTAATGATGGCAGCAAATGGGCGCCCCATTTTGCTTCTGAAGCCTTGGAGCGGACCAATCTCTTTATTTTTAATGAACTCTTCTGCTTCGTGGTATTCGAAAGCACGACCGCCAGGAATTTTGCTAATAGAAAAGCCACACTTTTCACAAGCAAAACGACGATAGTTTTCTTTCACCAAGCCACCACAATGAGGGCAAGGTGTTTTTAGATCAGCATAGTCACCCGGAATCGTATCGCTGTCATATTCTTTGGCACGTTTAACAATTCGCTGAGTGATTTGCGCAATTTCTTGCATGAAGGTATTTCGATCAATTTGACCTTTTTCCATCAAAGCAAGTTTGTGCTCCCAATTACCCGTTAATTCTGGTCGAGTTAATTCTTCAACTCCTAAGCCGCGCAGCAAAGTCATCAACTGAAAAGCTTTAGCGGTCGGAATAATTTCTCTTGCTTCACGCACCATGTACTTTTCAAAAAGTAAACCTTCAATGATCGCAGCTCTGGTTGCTGGAGTGCCCAGACCTTTCTCAGACATCGCTTCTCTATAGTCTTCGTCATCAATGAGTTTGCCGGCACCTTCCATAGCAGATAAGAGCGTTGCCTCGGTATAGCGTGCAGGGGGTTTGGTCTTCAATGGAATAGGTTTGACAGATTCGGTTTGAACCTTTTCATTTTCACCAACCACCACAAGCTCTTTGTCATCTTGTGATGATTTTCCGTAAACCGCCAACCAACCTGGATTGATCAAAATCTTGCCATCTGTTTTAAATTGATGACCGTTGACTTCGGTGATACGAGTGGTGACTTTGAATTCAGCAGATGGGAAAAATATCGCCATGAAGCGACGAACCACTAAGTCATATAGTTTCTGCTCAGGCTCGGACAGATTCTTAGGAGCCTGAAGAGTTGGGATGATCGCAAAGTGATCAGAAATTTTGCTGTTATCAAAAATTTTCTTATTGGGCTTTACCCAAGAGTTATTCAAGATTTGCGCTGCATGCGGGTAGTAGTTATCAGAGCTCTCTGCAAGCATTTCTAAAGTGCTAGTGACGGTTGGCAAATAGTCTTCTGGTAGTGCGCGCGAATCAGTTCTTGGGTAGGTAAGAACTTTATGTCTTTCATATAGAGCTTGAGCTAAGCCCAAAGTATTTTTAGCGGAGAAACCAAACCTAGCATTGGCCTCACGTTGCAAGCTGGTTAAATCAAAAAGTTGAGGAGCGGCTTGAGAGCTTGGTTTCGACTCTTCCGTGACTTTGCCAGTTTTATCGTGGCATGCAGCAACGATGCTTGCAGCAGCAGCTTCACTCCAGAGGCGACTATCCTTTTTCTCGGGATCGGCGTTGGCATCCTTAGAGTCTTTTTTAAACTTAGGATCAAACCATTTACCCTGATAAATACCTGCTGCACAAATGAACTCAGCAGTCACTTCCCAATAATCTCGAGAGACAAATTTTCTGATCAGCTCTTCTCTTTCAACCACGATTGAAAGTGTTGGTGTTTGTACGCGTCCTACGGTGGTTAAGAAGAAGCCACCACTTTTACTATTAAAGGCAGTCATGGCGCGTGTGCCATTGATACCAATTAACCAATCAGACTCTGAGCGACAACGTGCCGCATTAGCAAGATTGAGTAGCTCTTCATCGCTGCGTAATTTGCTAAAACCATCTTTAATAGCTTGAGGCGTCATTGACTGAAGCCACAAACGCTCAACTTTTTGGGTAGCTTTGGTGTGTTGTGCGATCAAGCGGAAAATTAATTCGCCCTCACGCCCCGCGTCACAAGCGTTGATTAAACGGTTGATGTCTTTGCGCTTGATCAGTTTTTGCAAAACTTTTAAGCGCGCTTCCGTTTTAGCAATTGGGCGAAGATCAAAATGAGGTGGAATCACTGGCAAGTTTGTAAACGACCATTTGCCTCGTTTAACTTCGTACGCATCAGGCGCAGCTATTTCAAGGAGGTGTCCAACGGCAGAAGAAACAACAAATTGATCACTTTCAAAGTAATCCTCATGCTTTGTGAATCCGCCAAGTGCGCGAGCAATGTCTGCCGCAACCGATGGTTTTTCAGCAATGATTAAGGCCTTAAAAGGTCCAGTTTGAGCAGTTGTTTTTGCCACGTGACAGCTTCCCCAATGGGTCTAATTAAATGAATTTCCTTTTTTCATTATTAACCGATAAATGGCAAAGAAGGAAATAATTAAGAAAACCCATATTCCTGATCAGTCATTAGTCATTGATTAAAAAGGGTTATTTTTTAAAAAACCGTAATTCTTCAAATATATCCTCAGGCCTTTCAACCAGCTTGGCCCCTTGTTTGATGAGCTCGTGACACCCCATGGCTTGGGATTGATGAATTGAATGCGGAATTGCAAATACCTCTCGTCCTAGATCGTTGGCATATTTAGCGGTTGTCAAAGACCCAGAACGTATCGCTGCCTCAACCACCAATACCCCCAGGGATAGGGCGGCAATTAGTCGATTTCTTTGCCTAAAGAAGTGGGGTTTGATGATGGTGCCAGGGGGATACTCTGAAATTAGTAGGCCTTGACGAGCAATTAATTGGAATAGGTGCTGATTCTTGTTGGGGTAACAACGATCTAGACCGGTTCCGCAAATGGCAATAGTTGAGAGTGATGATTTGGTGTGCAAGGCACCCCTGTGGGCAGCTGAATCTATGCCGTCGGCTAAACCTGAGATGACGAGTAAACCATGATGAACAACAGCTTTTGCAAAATATGTCGCCGTTGATAGACCCTCATTGGATGCTTGCCGAGAGCCAACGATGCCAAGCCCAGGGGTTTTCAATGCCTCAAGATTCCCCAGGCAGTAAATTTCTTGTGGGGCATCAGGCAAATCTAGCAATCTCCTTGGATAATAGGGGTGTGATTGTTTAACGGTGATAATTGTGTTCATAGATATGAAGTCTATGAATTAAGATTGCTTGAACTATCAGATAACCATGAACTTATTTGTAAGAATTTTCTGAAATGGCTGCATTACCTATTCTTTGTTACCCAGACCCCCGTTTACATACGGTTGCAAAACCTGTTGTCGCGGTGAATGATGCCGTTCGGAAGTTGGTGGCCGACATGGCTCAAACCATGTATGAAGCACCCGGTATTGGGTTGGCTGCTACACAGGTAAATGTTCATCAGCAAGTCATCGTGATTGATTTGTCTGATGAGAGAGATCAGCTACAGGTTTTCATCAATCCAGAAATTATCTGGAGCAGCGAAGAAAAGAAAGTTTGGCAAGAGGGATGCTTATCCGTGCCAGATTTTTTTGATGAAGTTCTGCGCCCATCAGAAGTAAAAGTTCGCGCACTCAATTTAGAAGGTAAGTCATTTGAAATACATGCCGATGGATTGTTGGCAGTTTGTATTCAGCATGAAATGGACCACCTCAAGGGCAAGGTGTTTGTTGAGTACTTGTCATCATTAAAGCGCATGAGAATTGCTGGCAAACTGAAAAAGAAAACAAAAGCAGGCGCTCTCTGATGTTGAAGGTTGTATTTGCAGGAACCCCTGAATTTGCCAGACTTGCATTAGAAGCGATTGTTCATGCAGGACATGAAGTGGTGATGGTCATGACTCAGCCTGACAGGCCTGCTGGGCGAGGAATGCAATTGCATGCCAGCCCAGTTAAGCAGTTTGCTTTAGAAAAAAATATTCCAGTCATGCAGCCGACTTCACTCAAGGTAACGGGTTCTTACGCACATGAAGCCAGAGAAGCTTTGAGCGTATTAGAAAATCTAGATTTTGATGTGATGGTGGTCGCTGCCTATGGTTTGATTCTGCCTCAAGAGGTGTTTGATATTGCAGAGAAAGGTGGCCGAGCAGGCTGTTTGAATATTCATGCCTCTTTGCTACCACGCTGGCGCGGAGCTGCTCCGATTCACAGAGCGATTGAGGCTGGTGATCTTGAGACCGGAATTGCGATCATGCAAATGGATTTAGGTTTAGATACCGGTGCAGTGATTGCCATGAACAAAATGCCAATCGCCCCTAATGAGACAACTGCAACACTCCATGATGCATTGGCAAAGATGGGTGCTTTGATGATTGTGGAAACCTTGAATCGATTTGCACAAGAGCGATGTTTGAAGTCTGTTCCTCAAGCAGATGAAGGCATCACTTACGCTCACAAGATCATGAAGGATGAAGCAAAGATTGATTGGCAAAAAGATGCCAAAGAAATAGATTTAAAAATCAGAGCATTTAATCCTTTTCCTGGAGCAACTCTGCTCGATGGTGAGTCTGTTATCAAAGTTTGGGATAGCTCACTAATAGATGATCAAGTTCAGAACGAGCCTGGAAAGATCATGAACATCTCTCAAGCCGGTGTGCAGTTGGCCTGTGGGAAAGGCAGTCTTTTATTGACCGAGTTACAAAAGGCTGGCGGTAAAAAGACGTCAGCGTCCCAGCTTGCCCAATCTTTTGGCTGGAAACCGGGCCGAGTGCTGAATTAACAACCCCAAGCGATAATCAACAATTAAGAGGGGTATGCTAGTGAATTGTATTAATTTTAGAATTTCAAAATCTGTTTTCAAGAAGGATTTTAAAGATGTTTAATTGGTTCAAGACAGCCGTGTTGATGGCCGGTATCACAGGTCTCTTCGTCATAGTAGGTGGAATGATTGGCGGAGAGCAGGGGATGTTGATGGCCCTGCTTTTGGCCTTTGGTATGAACTTCTTTAGCTATTGGTTTTCAGACAAAATGGTCTTGAAAATGATGAATGCCAAAGAGGTTGATGAAGTAACTGCGCCTCATTTTTATCGGATGGTGCGTGAGTTGGCCCAAAGAGCTGAGCTACCAATGCCAAAAGTTTATTTAATTGATGAAGACTCTCCAAATGCTTTTGCTACGGGTCGCAATCCTCAAAATTCTGCGGTTGCAGCAACTACTGGCATTTTGAGAGTTCTATCTGAGAGAGAAATCCGTGGTGTCATGGCTCATGAATTAGCCCACGTCAAACATCGTGATATTTTGATTTCAACTATTTCAGCCACCATGGCCGGCGCATTGTCTGCGCTTGCAAACTTTGCCATGTTCTTTGGCGGCAGAAATTCAGATGGTCGACCAAGCAATCCGATGGCGAGCATCTTGGTAGCAATTTTGGCGCCTTTGGCGGCCAGCTTAATTCAAATGGCAATTTCTCGTGCTCGTGAATACGAGGCTGATCGTGGTGGCGCCGAAATTTGTAATGATCCTGAGGCGCTGGCGATGGCATTGGATAAGATCCATCAAGTTGCCAGCGGTCGACATTTTGATGCAGTTGAAAGACATCCTGAAACTGCTCAAATGATGATCATGAGCCCGCTCGCTGGTGGAGGTTTAGCTGGCTTGTTTTCAACGCACCCTCCGACAGAAGAGCGCGTTGCTCGTTTGATGCAAATGGCAAGAACTGGAACTTATCCTGGCTGATATAAAACAACAAGGCGTCAGTCTTTCAAAAGCACTTTTTGCATCTGCCAAGGTACTGCAGGACGTTCAAAACGGGACCTCACTGACGCTTGCTCTACAAAACACACCCCCGGATTTAAGACCTGCAGTTCAGAGCATCGCCTTTCAAGCTCTTAGAAGAGGGTTTTGGGCTCAGGAGGTTTTGAATCAATATGTTCAAAAAACTCCACCAGGCTTAACGCTCTATTTGCTCTGGGCGGCCATTGCTTTGTTGCCAGAAAAAAATACTGAGCCAATGTATGCCACGCATACATTGGTCAATGAGGCAGTCAATGCAAGCAGTTTAGATAGTAATCTTGGTTTTGCCAGAGGCTTGATCAATGCGGTATTGCGCAGGGCCCTCAGAAATGAAAAGCTTTATGAGGAGATACCTGAGGAACGACATCCTTCTTATCCAGAATGGTGGTCACGAAAATTAAAGTATGCCTATCCAGAGCAGCACCAGAATATTCTTGCTGCATCAAAAGAAAAACCACCATTAACACTTCGTTTAAATCATCGATATCTGAAGGGCGATGCGGGCGTTAAAAATTATTTAAATGATTTGAGTAAGAACGGTATTGAGTATCAATTGATTGATGCAGTTGCAGGACAAAAGTTATCCAGTGCGATTGAGCTAAAAAATCCAATACCTGTTTCTCAAATCCCTGGGTTTTTTGATGGCGCTTGTTCTGTCCAAGATGCTGGCGCACAAGTGGCGGCAGAATTATTGAAACTTACTCCAGGACAAAGGGTGCTTGATGCCTGTGCAGCTCCTGGCGGCAAGGCCGCTCATTTTTTAGAAAAATACGACATTCATCTAGATGCCTTAGAGATAGATCCACTAAGAGCAAAAAGAATTGAAGAAAATTTCAAACGTTTAAAGCTCACTGGTGGTCACATCATCATTGGTGATGCCTCTAATCCAAAAGAATGGTCTGATGGCCAGTTGTACGACGCGATTGTGGCGGATGTGCCCTGTTCTGCCTCTGGCATCGTGAGACGCCATCCTGACATCACCTATTTGCGTCAAGAGGCAGACATCAAGAACCTGCAGGTGGCTCAACGAAAAATCCTCACAGCCCTTTGGGGCTTGTTAAAGCCGGGAGGTAAGTTACTATATGTTACTTGCTCAGTGTTTCCTGATGAGGGAGAGTTGCAGGCTAAGTGGTGGTTAAGTGCTATGCCAGATGCAATTAGATTGAAGGCTCCTGGACAGCTTTTGCCATCAAAGCAACACGATGGATTTTTTTATGCGCTTTTTGAAAAATGAAAGCTTAAGATTAATAATAAGCATGCGCCAACTATTCAATTGGATTGCTAAGATTTTCTTCTTGACCGCAATGGTCAGTTTTGCGCACGCGAGTGAAATTCAATTTAAAAATGTTAGTTTGACTCCGCTTGAAAAATCATGGGCTTTGAATGCGAATGTGCAACTAGAGCTCAGCCCTGCCCTTGAGCAATTGGTTAAAAAAGGGGTAACGCTTCATTTTGTGACGGAGTTCCAGTTAACCAAAAAAAGATGGTATTGGTTAGACAATAAGATTGTTGATGTTCAACGCGTTTCAAAGATATCGTATCAAGCATTAACCAATCAATATCGGGTGACCCTGGGTACCTTCAGCCTGACTGCTGCATCCTTAAAACAAGCGTTAGCGGCCGTTAAAACAATCGAGGATTGGTTGGTTGTTGACTCAGCCATGGTTGAATTAAAGCAACCATATCAAGCAGCTGTTCGAATACGCTTAGACACCAATCAATTGGCAAAACCGTTTCAGGTAAATGCGATTAATTCAAAGTCTTGGAATTTACAAAGTGATTGGTATCGCTTCGAATTTGTTCCATCAGCACAAGCGCCTGCTCTACAAGCCATCCCTCAAGCAACTGGAGCGCAGCCATGATGAGATTATTGGCAAAGCCCTTTTTGATTGGACTCGTAGTATTTTTAGCGCTTATTTTATTGTTGCTATTGGCATTTGCTTCAGCCAACACTTCCTTTTTTGATCAATATTTTGCCTTGCTGTTTGCAGCCAATGTACTAGTTGGCGTTTTATTTTTGATTGTGATCGTTGCATTGGTTTTTAACTTGGCCATGCGCTTGCGCCAAAAGTATTTTGGTTCACGATTGATTGCAAAATTAGCGATGTTCTTTGCATTGGTGGGCGTGTTGCCAGGAGCGATTCTTTACGGTGTCTCTTTGCAGTTTGTGTCTCGCAGCATTGAGTCATGGTTTGATGTCAAGGTTGAGCGCGCGCTTGAGGCAGGCCTGCAATTGGGTAGAACATCCATTGATATCTCGCGCACAGATTTATTAAGTAAGGGCCGTGAGATTGCTAATCAAATTCAAGCAACATCGCGCGCTTCTGGTGAAGGGGCTTTGACTTTGTTGTTGTCCAGACAGCGCGAACAAAACGGCCTTGAAGAAATCACTTTGTTTGGTTTGGGTTCCAAGGTTGTTGCCAGCGCCGGCCTGAGTTTAAATTCTGCTGTATCAGAGATGTCACACTCTGAGAAGTTGCAACAAGCCAAATCATTGGGATATTTCACGCAGATAGATGAGCCCAATCCAGACCTGTCTAAAAAAACTTATACCATCAAG
>JBJOKN010000032.1:0-8704 GCA_046046075.1 Pseudomonadota bacterium | reverse complement strand
TGCAGTGATCGATATGCAATTGGCGGTTGTGCCTGATACTGATCTTTATATCCTCGACGATGCACTGTGGAAAAAGATATCTGATTTAGAGAATGGCCCGCCAATCATGGCCTGCGTCAGAATTCCTAATTACACATTTCCTTTGACGCAACGTGATGATGTTTTGATTTTGGATGGCGTCCAGGATGCAGGCAATGTTGGTTCAATGATGAGAACTGCTGCCGCCGCTGGTCTCAGCTACGTTGTTTGTTTAAAAGGTGCTGCCGCCGCTGGTCTCAGCTACGTTGTTTGTTTAAAAGGTACGGCACAAGCATGGTCACCAAAGGTATTAAGAGCTGCTATGGGAGCTCATCGCCACTTAAAAATTTTTGAAGCTTGGACCTTAAATACGGTGCGCGAAAAAATTAAACTACCTTTGATTGCAACTAGCCTGATGGCTGACCATGATCTATATGATTTGGGTGATGAATTACTCGATCCTCATGCTTGGGTTTTTGGTAATGAAGGCGGTGGAATTCATCCAGAACTGTTGGCTATTTCACGATCAGTATTGATTCCCCAAGACCCTTGTATTGAATCTCTCAATGTTGGGGCTGCTGCCGCGATTTGTCTGTTTGAGATGCGCAGAGTTCGTCGAGAATTAAAGTAAAAATCTCAGTAGCTGTTAGCGATAGTCAATTAACTACTTAGTAATTGCTTCTATCAGGATTAATTTCTTGCAAAATCGTGGTGGCGATTTCTTCAATGGATTTGTTGGTGGTAGATAACCAGGGAATACCTTGCTTGCGCATCATGGCCTCAGCGGAGCTGACTTCGTAGCGGCAATTTTCAATTTTGGCGTAATTGCTTCCAGGCCTTCTTTCATTTCGAATCTCTGATAAGCGCATCGGATCAATGGTTAAGCCAAATAATTTTTTTCGGAAGGGCAATAAATCAGGTGGCATTTGATTTCGCTCGAAATCATCCGGTATCAAAGGATAGTTGGCTGACTTAAGGCCGTATTGCATCGCCAAGTAAAGGCTGGTTGGGGTCTTTCCGCTCCGAGATACGCCGACTAGAATCACATCAGCATCAGCTAAATTTTGATTGGATTGACCATCATCATGAGCCAGTGAAAAGTTAATTGCTTCAATCCTGTTTTTATAGGATTCTGTATCAGCATTGTTATGAAAGCGCCCAATCGCATGGGTTGATTTAACACCAAGGGCTTGTTCAAGAGGCACGATAAATGTTTGAAACATATCCATCATCACGCAATTAGCTTCAGACACAATGGCATTAACTTCTGTATCAACCAAAGTAGTAAAAACGATTGGCTGAAGACCAGAAGTCTTGGCGTAATCATTGATTTCTCTAACGGCTTGATGCGCCTTGTCAACTGTGTTGATGAAAGGCATTCTGACCTGTCTAAATGGCAGCTCAAACTGAGCCAAGATAGATTGGCTAAAAGTCTCTGCAGTGATGCCGGTACCGTCAGAAACAATGAAAACAATGCGTGGTTTTGAGCTCATAATTTTTTGAAGAAAGTAATGTGCAAAGGATACAATATAACTATTGAACTTGCGGCAGGTTTTGGTCTATCCATCCGCCGCTTGCACGACCGGTTTCCCATTACTTAGAGAGTTGTTATGTCCAATCCAAACCATGCAAATGCATACGTTTTACCCTTTGAGGACCTGCGCATGTCTGACGTTGAGTCAGTCGGCGGTAAGAATGCCTCATTAGGCGAAATGATTTCTCAGTTGAATGCCTCTGGTGTGCGCGTGCCCACTGGTTTTGCAACGACTGCTTTGGCCTTTAGAGATTTTCTTGTCCACAACAAACTAACAGAACGCATCAATGATCGTTTAGATAAGTTGAATGTGGATGATGTCAAAGCGTTGGCAGTTGCTGGCGCTGAAATTCGTTCATGGGTTGAAGAAGCTCCTTTCCAAGAACGTCTAGAACAAGAAATTCGTCAGGCATTCAAAACTTTGGATGCAGATGGTAAAGGTTCTTTTGCGGTTCGTTCTTCAGCAACAGCTGAAGATTTACCAGATGCCTCATTTGCAGGACAGCAAGAGTCATTTTTGAACGTGGTTGGTATCGAAGATGTCTTGCACCGTATCCGTGAAGTATTTGCATCTTTGTATAACGACCGAGCCATTTCTTATCGTGTCCACAAAGGTTTTGCTCATGCTGAAGTAGCTTTGTCAGCTGGTATTCAGCGCATGGTTCGTTCCGATAAAGCATCTTCTGGTGTGATGTTCACATTGGATACTGAGTCAGGCTTCCAAGATGCTGTTTTCATCACTTCAAGCTATGGCTTGGGTGAAACAGTGGTTCAAGGCGCAGTGAACCCAGACGAGTTTTATGTCTTTAAGCCAACTTTGGCTGCTGGAAAGTACGCCATCATTCGTCGCAGCTTGGGTTCTAAATTGATCCAGATGCAATTCACAGCTCCAGGTGAACAGGGTCGTGTAAAAACAGTCGATGTTCCACTAGAGCAACGCAATCGCTACTCAATCACTGATGATGATGTTGCAGAATTAGCCAAGTACGCCATGATCATTGAGAAACACTACCAGCGTCCGATGGATATCGAGTGGGGTAAGGATGGTATAGATGGCAAGATCTATATCTTGCAAGCACGTCCTGAGACAGTGAAGAGTCAGGCTCAAGGCAAAGTTGAGATGCGATACAAGCTCAAAGGTCACTCAACTGTTTTAACGACTGGTCGTGCGATTGGTCAAAAGATTGGCACAGGTACTGTGCGTGTCGTTAAAGATGCCAGTGAAATGGATCGTGTACAGCCAGGTGACGTTTTGGTCGCTGATATGACAGATCCTAACTGGGAGCCAGTCATGAAGAGAGCATCGGCAATTGTGACAAACCGTGGTGGTCGAACTTGTCATGCTGCGATCATCGCTCGTGAATTAGGCGTTCCTGCTGTTGTGGGTTGCGCTGATGCCACCATGGTTCTAAAAGACGGTGCAGTGGTCACTGTCTCATGTGCAGAAGGTGATGAGGGCCGTATCTACGACGGTCCAATTGAAACTGAAGTGACTGAAGTGAGTCGTGGTGCTTTGCCAGAAATTCCAGTCAAAATCATGATGAACGTGGGTAATCCACAGTTAGCGTTTGATTTCTGCCAGATTCCAAACGGTGGTGTTGGTTTGGCCCGTTTAGAGTTCATCATCAATAACAATATTGGCGTGCATCCAAAAGCTATATTGGAATACCCAAATATTGATTTAGATTTAAAGAAAGCTGTTGAGAGTGTCGCTCGTGGTCATGCCAGCCCTAAGGCTTTCTACGTGGATAAATTGGCAGAGGGTATTGCTACGATTGCAGCAGCCTTTTATCCAAAGCCAGTGATTGTTCGTATGTCTGACTTTAAGTCAAACGAATACAAGAAGTTGATTGGTGGATCACGTTACGAGCCGGATGAAGAAAATCCAATGCTTGGTTTCCGTGGCGCCTCACGTTATATCTCAGAAGATTTTGCAGAAGCTTTTGCGATGGAATGTGAAGCCATGAAGCGTGTTCGTAATGATATGGGTTTGACCAACGTTGAAATCATGATTCCATTTGTCAGAACCGTTAAGCAAGCTGAAAAGGTGATTGGGCTTTTAGGTCAGCATGGTTTGAAACGTGGTGATAACGGTTTGCGCGTGATCATGATGTGCGAGATTCCATCAAATGCGATCTTGGCAGAGGAGTTCTTAGAGCATTTTGATGGCTTCTCAATAGGTTCAAATGATTTAACGCAATTGACCTTGGGCTTGGATCGTGACTCTGGGATGGAGCTATTGGCGATTGACTTTGATGAGCGCGATCCTGCGGTTGAATTCTTGGTTGCTAGAGCGATTGAAACTTGTCGTGCAAAAGGCAAGTACATCGGTATTTGCGGTCAAGGACCTTCCGATCATCCAGACTTTGCTCAGTGGTTAATGAACAAGGGAATTACCTCAATTTCATTGAATCCTGATAGCGTGGTTGATACCTGGACTTTACTTGCTAAGAAGTAATTGAGCTGGTTCTTGTCTTAAGTTTGACTTAAGTTAGACCAAAGAAAAAGCGGACTGTGATCAGTCCGCGATTTTGGAGCCCGAACGCATGATTCGGGCTTTTTCAATTTGCCAGTCTCGATCTTTAGAGGCATCTCGTTTGTCGTGCTGTTTTTTACCTCGGCCAAGACCAATTTCACATTTCACTCGACCTTTAGAGAAGTGGAGGTTGATTGGTACCAAGGTATAACCCTTTTGTTCGACCTTACCGATGAGCTTTTTGATTTCAATCGCATTGAGTAGGAGCTTACGAGTTCTGCCTGGGTCAGCCAAGACATGAGTTGATGCTGAAATCAAAGGGCTGATATGGCAGCCAATCAAGTAAATCTCAGCATCGCGGATCACAACATAAGCCTCTTTGATTTGGGCGCGACCTTCCCTGATGGCTTTTACTTCCCATCCTTGTAAGACCATGCCTGCCTCAAATCGTTCTTCGATGAAATAATCGAAAAAGGCTTTTTTGTTGTCTATGATGCTCATATATTTATATCGTTAGAATACGAGATTATGGCAGACGTATTTAAGACAGTACTCATTGGGCACTCAGCAGAGAGAATGTATAACTTGGTGATTGATGTGGCCAAGTATCAAGACTTTCTTCCTTGGTGTGGTGGTGTGGAGATTTATGAGCAAACAGAGGAAATTCTGGATGCAAAAATTCACATCAAATTTAAAGGTTTAGAGCAGTTTTTTCATACCAGAAACACCAATGTGCGCCCAAGTTCCATCGATATGAGCTTTGTCGATGGGCCATTTAAGAAGTTTCATGGCAATTGGCGCTTCACCCCTTTAAAAGAGAATGCCTGCAAGATTGAGTTTCAACTCCATTATGAGTTTGAGAGCCTCTTACTTGAAAAGATCATCGGCCCTGTTTTTGGCATCATCGCCGGCACCTTTGTGGATGGCTTTGTGAAGCGTGCTGATCAAGTTTATGGAGCCCCCTGATGCCGACCACGGGCTTATTACTGTGTGACAGCCGCTCAGGTGAGCCTATCTTAAAAGAGGTTCAGGTCACTTTCACACCTGATCAAGCCGTGACAGTTGGGCAGGCATTGATTCAATTGGGTATCGCATCCTCGCCAAAAGACCCAGAAATAGCCAGAAAAGGATGTTTTGGGGTTTTTGGGAAGCGCAAGGATTGGGACAGTCCTATTTACGAGGGAGATCGCTTGGAGCTCTATAGTCCACTGTTGATTGACCCAATGGCAGCAAGGCGTAAAAAGGCTCATCAGAATCAAGATGCCAAATTGCAAGCCAAAGCTGCGAACCGAAAAGGGCGTTTTTTGAGCAAATAATCATAAAACCTCTATAATTCGCTTTTGCGCATAGGGGTTTTGCATGAGGCTCATCCAAAAGGCACTCACATTTGACGACGTGCTTCTAGTTCCCGCTTATTCAGCGGTTCTACCACGTGATACTCAGTTGAGTACTCAACTGACACGCGATATTTCGATCAACATCCCATTGGTATCAGCTGCCATGGACACAGTCACAGAAGGCCGTTTGGCCATTGTGATGGCACAAGAGGGTGGGGTTGGCATCATTCACAAGAACTTAACACCTGCCGAGCAAGCTCGTGAAGTTGCTAAGGTCAAACGTTATGAGTCTGGTGTTTTAAGAGATCCCATCACGATTTCTCCAGATATGACTGTCAGAGATGTGATTCACCTGTCCAAAGAACATGGTTTTTCAGGTTTCCCAGTTTTGCAGGGTAAAAAAGTCGTTGGCATCATCACCAACCGTGACTTGCGTTTCGAAGAAGATTTAGACGCCAAAGTCAGCGAAAAAATGACACCTAAAGATCGTTTGGTCACTATCAAGGAAGGTTCTTCACCAGAAGAAGCCAAGCGTTTGATGAATAAGCACCGTTTAGAGCGTGTGCTGGTTGTTGATGATAATTTTGAGTTGCGTGGCTTGGTTACCGTTAAGGACATCCTAAAAGCCAAAGAGCATCCTTTGGCAAGTAAAGATAGTCGTGGTCAATTGATTGCTGGAGCTGCTGTAGGCGTTGGTCCAGATAATGATGAGCGCATTGAGCTACTGGCCAAGGCTGGTGTTGATGTGATTGTGGTTGATACGGCTCATGGTCACAGCCAGGGTGTATTAGACCGGGTTAAATGGGTTAAGAAAAACTTCCCGCAAATTCAGGTGATTGGCGGCAATATCGCTACTGGTGAAGCAGCTAAAGCATTGGTTGCTCATGGTGCTGATGGGGTTAAAGTGGGTATTGGCCCTGGATCAATTTGCACCACTCGTATTGTTGCGGGCGTGGGTGTTCCTCAAATCACAGCGGTTGTGAATGTGTCAGAAGCACTAAAAGGCACGGGCGTGCCATTAATTGCGGATGGTGGTATTCGTTACTCTGGCGACATTTCAAAAGCTTTGGCTGCTGGTGCTCATTGCGTGATGATGGGTGGTATGTTTGCTGGTACTGAAGAAGCGCCTGGTGAGGTTTTCTTATACCAAGGTCGCTCATACAAGAGTTATCGTGGCATGGGTTCAGTTGGAGCCATGAAAGACGGTGCGGCAGATCGTTACTTCCAAGAAGACAACAGTGCAAACGTCGATAAGCTAGTTCCTGAGGGTATTGAAGGTCGCGTGCCATACAAGGGCAGCGTATTGGCAATCGTTCATCAATTAACTGGTGGCGTTCGTTCTTCGATGGGCTATTGTGGTTGCAAGACAATTGCTGAGTTGCATGAAAAAGCAGGGTTTGTTGAGATCACCTCAGCAGGTATGCGTGAGTCTCACGTTCATGACGTGCAAATCACCAAAGAAGCTCCTAACTACCATATCGACTAATTAGCCACCTAGGATTACTGTGCACGACAAGATTTTAATTTTGGACTTTGGGTCCCAAGTGACCCAATTGATTGCTAGACGAGTGCGTGATTCACGCGTTTATTCTGAAATCCATCCCTATGATGTAGATCCAAGTTTCATTGAAAAGTTTGTCAAGGAGCAGGGCTGCAAAGGCATTATTTTGTCTGGTGGACCAAGCTCTGTCACCGAGGGTGATACACCTCGCGCCCCTGAAATCGTATTCAAGCTTGGTGTACCTGTTTTGGGTATTTGTTATGGCATGCAAACCATGGCAGCTCAATTGGGTGGCAAAGTTGCAACTGCAGAGTCTCTAGGTAAGTCCCGTGAATTTGGTTACGCTGAAGTGCGTGCCCGTGGTCACACCAAGTTATTAGAAAACATTCAAGATTTCGTCACGCCAGAGGGTTATGGCATGCTGAAAGTGTGGATGAGTCATGGCGACTCAGTCACTGAACTTCCAAGTGGATTCAAATTGATGGCATCCACAGACTCATGTCCTATCGCAGGCATGGCTGATGAGACCCGTCGCTTTTATGCAGTGCAATTCCACCCTGAAGTGACTCACACTGTTTTGGGTACAGCGATCATCGAGCGCTTTGTTCATCAAATCTGTGCTTGTGGCAATGATTGGGTCATGGGGGATTACATCGCTGAAGCTGTTGAGAGCATTCGTAAACAGGTTGGCACTGATGAAGTAATCCTTGGTTTATCGGGCGGTGTTGATTCAAGTGTTGCCGCAGCTTTGATTCATCGAGCGATTGGCCAACAGTTAACTTGCGTATTTGTTGATCATGGTTTGCTTCGTTTGAACGAAGGCAAGATGGTCATGGACATGTTTGCAAAGAACTTAGGCGTTAAGGTGATTCATGTCGATGCGACTGATCAATTCATGGGTCAATTAGCAGGTGTTTCTGATCCAGAAGCAAAACGCAAGATCATCGGTAAAGAATTTGTGGAAGTTTTCCAAGTTGAATCAGGAAAAATTAAGAATGCTAAATGGCTTGCTCAAGGGACTATTTATCCAGACGTGATTGAGTCTGCTGGCAAAGGCAAGAAGGGCGCTCATACCATCAAGAGTCACCACAACGTAGGTGGCTTACCTGAAGATATGAAGCTTCAGTTATTAGAGCCTTTACGTGAACTATTTAAAGATGAGGTTCGTGCCTTGGGCGTGGCCTTGGGTCTTCCTCCAGAGATGGTGTATCGCCATCCTTTCCCAGGTCCTGGGTTGGGTGTTCGTATTTTGGGTGAAGTTAAAAAAGACTTTGCTGATTTACTTCGCAGAGCAGATGCAATCTTCATCGAAGAATTGCGCTCAACCATTGATGAAACTAGTGGCAAGTCATGGTACGACTTGACCAGTCAGGCTTTTGCAGTGTTCCTGCCAGTTAAGTCAGTTGGTGTGATGGGTGACGGTAGAACTTATGAGTATGTGGTTGCATTGCGCGCCGTGCAAACTCAAGATTTCATGACAGCTCATTGGGCGCATTTGCCTCATGACCTATTGGGTCGTGTTTCTAACAGAATCATCAACGAGGTTCGCGGTATCAATCGCGTGGTCTACGACATCAGCGGCAAACCACCTGCAACGATTGAGTGGGAATAACAGGGAGTCATTCCCCTGATATTGGTATGAGGGTTCTCAGTCTCATTCCACCCATGACGCAATTAAATACGCCGTATCCATCGACGGCGTATATCACTGGTTTTCTTCGCTCACGTGGCATTGATGCTCATCAAGATGATTTGGCTTTGTCTTTGGTCTTAAGCTTCTTCTCCAAAGAGGGCTTGGCTGAAGTTCATCAAGCAGCCTTGGCCATTCCTGAAGAAAA
>JBJOKN010000031.1:0-8709 GCA_046046075.1 Pseudomonadota bacterium | reverse complement strand
TGGTCAGACGTGTTGCCATGGTGTTTGATAGACACTTGAGAGATGTGCAAACCCAAGCAAAATACTCAAAGGTGGTTTGATTAAATCGCGCTCTTGAACTCGATGATCACTTGAACGCCATTGCCAGCTGATTTATTTTCAATCCGAATCTTCCCTTTGTGTTGCTGGATGATTTCTTTGACAATCGCAAGACCTAAACCACTGCCAAATGATTTGCTGCCCAAGATCCTGTAATACGGATCAAACACCTTGATCTTTTCAGAATCAGGGATGGTGTCGCCATCATTGCTTACGACCAAGTGAATAGTGTCAGCCACCTTGTTTAGGGCTACTTTAATAAGCCCATTTGGAGACCCATATTGAGAGGCGTTATCGATCAGATTTTGTATCACGCGCTCAATCTTGTGTTGTTCTCCCTGAATCAAGCAATCATCCTTGATATCTAAGTCAATGGTTTGACCACGTTGATTGATGAGTGGTTTGGTATTTTTAACAACTTCTCTACAAATGCCGTCGAGTGATAAGACTTGTTGTTTTTCTTGGTCAGTAGCGCCACTCACGCGACTAAGGGTCAATAACTGCTCAGTTAAGCGGGTGGTTCTGCGAAGACCGCTGAGAGCCTCTGCCAAGGATTGATCTCTGTCAGCATCATTTTTAGCATTAACAGCGTTTTCAATATGAAGTTGTAGTGCGGCAATCGGTGTTCTGATTTCATGAGCAGCCGCATCAATGAACTGTTGTTCTCGTTTGAAGGCTTTTTGAACTCGATCTAGCAGATGATTCAGTTCATCAATCACTGGTTTAAGTTCAGAAGGGGTTTTTGATAACTTGATAGGCTTGATTGATTGTGGCTCGCGCGCAGCAATGACATTGGCCAATGCTTGTAAAGGTTGCAAACTTCTATAAGCAATCAAATTAATCACAATTAATAAAATCAGCGAGCCAATGATCAGTGGTGTCATGATGGCCACACCCAGGTCACCAGCCATCTCCTCTCTGACTGCATCCATTTCTGCGACCATCACCCAAACATCACCTGATTTGAGTTGGAACACTTGCCATAAATCATCACCAATCAGGTTTTTGCCAAACCCTTCTGTCATCGGACCCAAAGGTTTGTCTGGAGCTGTAGCGGACTTGGCCAGCAATGTTCCATTGCTGTGCCAGATCTGAAAAGAAATCTTGCTTTCGTAGGGGTGACCAGTGATTTCTTCGGTAGAGGAGTGCTGGTGCTCTAACTCTTTGGGTAATTCAATGATGATTGGTTTGGTGATGGTCGCATGTTCTAGTTGTTTAGCAGCCAACACCTCTAGTACCCGAGCAGAAGTTGCCAAGCGTGCACTGAAAATCTCTTCTGATTCATGTTCGGTGACAAAGTGAGCGGCAAGACCCATGCCGCCCAAAATCAGAATCATGGATAGAAATATACCAAGCAGTAATCTTTTTCTAATTGAAAAATAAATCATGATTCTTCTATATCGCCAATTCTGTAGCCCACACCACGAAGTGTCTTGATGATATTGGGGCTGATTTTTTTGCGTAAATTATGGATGTGAACATCGATGGTATTACTCTCAACGCCATCATTCCAGCCATACAGCGACTCTTCAAGCTGAGATCGATTAAAAACCTGATGAGGGCTTTCTGCTAATTTCTTTAGTAAGGCAAACTCTCGGCGCTGTAAATCTAAAGACGCTCCTTTCCATGTGACAGATAAGGAGGTAAGGTCAATGATCAAATCACCAATTTTTATTTGATTAACTGTATTGCCACTGCGACGTCTTTCCAGAACCCGTAGTCTGGCGAGTAACTCATCTAATTCAAACGGCTTGGTCAGGTAATCATCAGCTCCTAAATCCAAACCTAAGATGCGGTCTTTGGTCGCATCTCTGGCAGACAGAATCAATACCGGAATGTGCTTACCTTTTTGACGAATGGTCTTGAGCACATCAGTACCATCAATTTTAGGTAAACCTAAGTCTAGAATCGCGATGTCAAACTCGCCATCAGTCAGGGCGTGGATGGCTTTTTGGCCATCCCCGACATGATCTACATGATGATTGGCGCGAGTCAGCGCAGTGATCAAGCCTGATGCGAGTAATTCATCGTCTTCAACCAATAAAATTCTCACCGCCCAAGCCCTTTAACTAATGAATAGCTATCAATTCCAACAGTTTAATCGATTAAGTCAGAGCATCATTTTCGTTTTTCAGCCACTTTTTCAAGTAATTGATTGATTTCTTTGCGACGGCCATCGTCAGCCACTTTGCGACCATTTCTAGCGGGTGCTTGTAAAGCCTTACGCAATGATTTTTCAGCGCCTGAGTAGTCGCCACTTCTGAACAAGAAATCAGCATAGAAGTAGTTGGGATCGATGCCATCAGGATTGATGCTCAATCCTTTCTTTAAGAACTCAGCAGCTTTTTTATCATCACCAAAACCAATTGGCCAACTTGGAACTTGGTAGTAGAGCGAGCCCAAGCTTGTGTATGCGGAACCATCTAAAGCCGAAGGATTGATTTCAAGTGCTTTCTCAAAAGTCTTCTTGGCATTTTTGACATGAGCCAATGCACCCAAGCCGCCTTTTGCTCCTGCGTAGCTGGATTCAATGATGCCTTGCCAAATCAAAATTTCGGCACGATTAGGATTTTGTGCGACCAATTTATTGGCCTCTTTGATCAAAGATTCAAAACCTTTTTCATGGCTTGATTCTGGACTTTGATATTTCACCTTTTCCCATTCCCTTTGAAGTGTGCTGACGTCCTCTTCGACACCTGCAATAGCAAAAGAGCTGATCAGGGATAAACCAATCAAAAGAGCAGCTGGTATTTTTTTAATGATGTTCATAGAAACCTCGTGATTACTTTTTAAGATATTTGTTAATGATGGGGAGTTGCCCTTGAATCGCTTTATCAGGAACGCCGGGGAATAAGTTGTTCATAAAGACAAAAAAGGATTCCTTGAAGCCTAATTTTTTCTCCCAGGCATTGCCACTTAAAAACTTCATGAACTCTCCTGCCACTGATTCAGGGGTATCTGAATAGGTTTTAAGTTCGGCATTCATTTGCATGACCTGATCTGTATTAATGCTTGTTTTGGTGGCACGCGGAGCAAAGTATCTGACTGATACAGATGTGTCTGATAACTCCCTTCTCAGGGATTGAGAGAAGCCGCGCAGGCCAAACTTGCTGGCGCAATAAGTGGTAAAGCCAGGAAAGCCTAAGTAGCCGAAGATTGAGCCAATATTGATGATCTGTGAGGATTCTTTTTTCAAGTAGGGCAACAATTGTTTGCAAACAAGCATAGGTGAGATCAGATTGGTCAACATCAATTGTGTGATGTCTTTGTCCGACTGATCTTCAAAACTCTTGAACAGGCTGATGCCTGCATTGTTGATCAACAGATTAATCCCTTGTTGCGCCAGGACGGCATCCATCAATCGAACACTGGTACTGTCCTCGCACAAATCACCCGATACGATTTGAACGTTTACAGCAATATTGGCTAATTCATTCTTTAAGGCCTCTAGTTTTTCAGTATCGCGGCCCATCAAGATCAATGAGGCACAGTGCGGCGCTAATTGCAAAGCAATGGCTCTGCCAATGCCTCCTGTTGCACCGGTTAAAACTGCTTTGTATGGTTGATGTGTCATGGTCATCAGTTAAAAATCATTTCTTCTGTATTAGCAGTGTTAATGCTTCTAAAAATATCGCCATAAAGCTTGTAAAAGTTTTTGGCGCAATGAATGATGGTTTCTTGATCTTTTGAGTCAGTGACTTGATTCATCAAGCTCTCAAAAAATTTGACATGCTCCAAATCCAAGCTGCCATGAGAGTTCAGGTAGCTAAAAGCATTGGCAGGTAAGCCAAGGCTGTTTTTGATAGAGCTGGCTGCATTGGTGGCTAGAGCGATGCTGGTTCCTTCAAGAACGTGTACCATGCCAAAAAACCCGATTGGATTGCCACGATCAATTTGGTGATAGGCATAAGCCACCATCATTTCAGTGCTGATGTGTGGGCGTGAGTATCTGACTTTTTCAGCATCACCACCGCATGCGGCAATGTCAGACAAGATCCACTCTTCGTGACCCAGTTCTTCTTCAATGTATTCTGCAATCGCCGTTCTTAGCCACTCATGCTGAGAGCCCAATCTGGACCCACAAGCCATTAATAATGGCACCGTGTGTTTAACATGGTGATAAGCCTGAGTCAAAAAAGCCACATACTGTTCTTTGTGTATCTCACCCTTTAGGGCGCACTCAATGATAGGTGCTGCAAAAAGAACTTGTCTTTCTTTCGCAGTTGAACTTTCTAAGTGATTGAAAAATTTCATTGACTCTCCGTTTATTTAAGCTCTTTGGTACAGCATTTCAATTTGATTGTTAAATTTGTTTTTAATGAGGTCCCGTTTCAGCCTGCCATTGGCAGTTGCTAGACCATTCTTGGGTGTGAAGGGCTCATCGGCCAATAACCAATGTTTGATTTGTGCGTAGTCTGGAAGGTCTTGATTCGCTGATGCAACCCCAGCCTGAATAACTTCATCAGATAAATCATCTTTGACAGTGACCAGCAAAGCACTGAGTTGTGCTTGGCCATCACCAAGGACCATGGCTTGTCTAAACAAACCACTGCCCATTAATAAAGACTCAGGCCATTCTGGAGAGATGTTTCTTCCAAAGCTGGTGATCAATACATTCTTTTTGCGACCGTCTAGATGCAAGAAGCCTTCATCATCAAGATGACCCAAGTCACCAGTTGGCAACCATGGGCTAGCAGATCTTGGAGATGTGCCTGCAAGACCTTCAGTATTTTCTAAATAGTGGGGCAAGTCCTGATTCTTGACCTCAATCTCACCATCTTTTGAGATGCGAATACTGCGCTTAGATAGAACCTTGCCAACACTACCAATTTTTTCATTATTGGGAGTATTTAATGCAAGGACTGAGGCGCACTCTGATAAGCCATAGCCTTCATACACTGGTATCCCCATTGCCTTTGCTGTCTTGAGTAAAGCCACGGGTGTTTTGCCACCACCAACGGCTACAAACTTCAAACTCTTTAAACGTGGATCTTGCTGTGTGCTGCGAGCAACGATGGCTTGAAGCATTTGAGGCAAAAGAATGATGCTCTCGGCCTGATACTTATCAATCGCCGCCATACAAGTATCCACATCAAAGTTGCTTGAACCATGTAAACCCACTTCACTCAGGGGTGGGCAAATATTTTCCGCGCCACAGCTCAAAGCTGTGTATACGCCAGCAATGTTTTCTAAGAGAACCGACAAAGGTAAAACATTCAAATGTCTTTTGATTTGAAGTGAGCGAAGTGATTCTTCAAGCGATTGCGCAACAAACCATTGCTGATTACTGCTCAAGCAAACACCTTTTGGTTCTGAAGTTGTCCCAGAGGTGTAAGTGATCTTTTGTACTTCGGCCAAATTGGGTTGATCCACCATGCCAGATAGAACACTCATGCTTTCAAAAAGCTTTAAGCCCCCAACATAGTCATTCTGAAATACGAAGCCAAGGTTTCTGACGATATCTTCTTGGCGGCAAAAAATAGCCTGCATGCCGCTTGATTTGATCGCATGTAAGCACTGGGCAGATGTAAAGAAGCCCGGTAGAGGGACCAGAGTCACTCCAATTTCTTGGGTGGCTAAATCAATTGCGATCCATTCCAAGGAATTATCAGCCAGTATCCCAACAGGTGCCTTGGGGTTCTTTCTCTTTAAAAGAGCTTCTGATACTTCAGATGTTTTCTTTAAGAGGGCGGCTTTATCCCATGACTCTGCCCCTGAAGACAGAATGGTTTGATTTTCTGGGATGGTATTAAGCCAACTTGTCATAGCCTGAAGCGATATCGCCAAACATCACCTGTGGTTGAGTGCTGTAATAGCTTCCCCAGTTCTTGCCGCCATCCTCTAAGCGGCTTGGATCAGCTTCAGCTAACTGAAATAACTTGATGCCTAGGCGCTTGAATGAATTCAACAGTGTGCGAGTAGCAGTAAAAGTCACCCACTTGTATCCTTGCTCATGCAAAAAGCGTGTCATGTTGATGATCAGGGTGCGACCAGCTCCTGCATGGATGGCTGCTAAGTTGCCAACCTCAACGATTTCTTTGCGACTGGTATGTTCTCTTACTTGAGCTTCAATATTAATTTCTAGTGGTGCGTCTAGATACTGTTCGAGAAAACATTGTTTATCTGTGAGTTCTGAAAAACCTAAAGCTGCTAGCCATTGGCCTTGAGCATCTTTGCAACCCACCAAGATATCGCTGAAGTGATGGACATCAGCACCGTAGGTTTTGTAGAAGGTTGTGGCAATAAAAGACTGAAGGCTTTCACGCTCAGGATGTTCTTTGCTTACCCATTCAAACTTGTAAACATCTTCCTCAGAATTAAATTCTGGGCAGATTAATGTATGCTTTGCGTCATGGAATGTTCTTAATGTAAGAGCCATCTCTGATCCTTTTGTTTGGTATAGGTCAAACAATAGAGGTCGAAAATTAAGGCTAAATTAAGGATTCTCCAAATGCGGCATTTAATACGCAGGCCATTGATTTGTTTGATTTTATTTAATAGAAAACAGGTGTAATTTTGAAAAAACTCTTAGGATTAGCGCTGTTTTTATGTGGTTTTGCTTTGATTGCCTCAGCCAATCAATCAGCAGGGGCTGCCCGCCTTGGGGATAGTCTCATCATGGAACTCAAAGATCAGCACGATCAAGCTGTTGCTATCAGCGAGCAAACCAACTTGATTCTATTTGCTGCTGGTAAATCAACCAGCGCACTCATGAGTAAAACTTTGGAAGAATTACCGCCAAGCACTCTTAAAGATAAAAAAGCCATTTACGTTGCGGATATCAGTGGTATGCCAGGCTTCATCACAAAAATGGTGGCTATTCCAAAAATGCAAAAGAGACCTTATACGATTGCCGTCTTAAAAGATGATGTGCAATCAAAACGATTTCCACAAAAAGATGACGCCATCACCATCATCAAACTCAAGGGTGGAAAAGTGACTGAGATTAATTTTGTGACCAAGCAAGAAGAGATCATCAAAGTCTTGCAGTAAGCCCTCAAGTCCTTATTAACAATTCCATAGTCACTTAAAAATTTCTTCTAAGTGACGAGCCAATCTTTTGAGCTTAGAATTAATACTTATTAAATAAATAAAATATAAAGTTACTGAATGAGATTAATCTCTTCAAAGGAGTGAGTATGTTACGTTTTGATATCCCACCAGTGAACGCCAATGTTGTGAGGCTTGAGGCCTTTATTACCTTTGTAATTTGCGTGGTTGCTTTACTAGGTTTTCCACATCTTCTACCCGTATTAGCCTTGATGGGTTTTATCAGAGGATTTTTTGGGCACTATAAATGTCCATCGCATCGTTTGTTCACCAAGATCATGACCGGCATGAAGCTTGAAGGCAAAAAAGAAAATGCTGGCGCGAAGATGTTTGCGAATAAGATTTTGTTCATTGCTGCCACTGTTGCTTCCATCTTGCTTTATTCAGGCAATGATTTATGGAAGGTGCCTGCAACTGCTTTAGTGATTTTCTCAACCCTTGAGTGGGCTTTCTCATTTTGCGCTGCTTGCTGGGCTTATGGATTTTGGTACAAATTCTTCCCACCTAAGATGGGGTAAGTAGCTTAGTAAGTAATCAAGTAACAAAAAAGATCGCTAAGGCGATCTTTTTTTTAATTCTATTTCTAATTTGTTTGTTCAATTTTGTTTCATACTAAAGCTTGTATTAACTCCAAACAGGCGGCTTCTTAGCTACCTTTGCGATACCCTCTAAATAAGCCTGATGAGTTTCTTGTTCTTCTATTGAAGCTAATTGCACTACCAATTTAGTGGGCAAGGGCTTGCGTTTTGCATTGGCGCCATCGCCGTCCATACCATGCAGATCAATCATCAAGTCTTCTTGACCACGGGTCATGGCCAAATACACTTCAGCTAATAATTCAGCATCTAGAAGGGCGCCGTGCAGTGTGCGATGCTCATTGCTGATTGCAAAGCGCTCGCACAAAGCATCTAAAGAATTTCTTTTGCCAGGAAACATCTCTCGGGCATTCTTGAGTGTATCAATCACACCTGCCACGTGATCATCAACCTTGCCGCGTTTCAAAAGACCAAACTCAGCATCTAAAAAGCCCACGTCAAAGGGGGCGTTATGAATGATCACTTCAGCATCTTTTAAGAAACTGATGATTTCATCAGCCACATCTGCAAAAACGGGCTTATCTGATAAGAACTCTACCGTTAAACCGTGAACAGCCACAGCGCCTGGATCAATGTCTCTTTGAGGATTGATGTAATGGTGCAGCTTATTGCCAGTCAAGCGTCTATCAATCATCTCTAGGCAGCCAATCTCAATCACCCGATCACCGGTGAGCGGGTTAAGACCACCCGATCACCGGTGAGCGGGTTAAGACCAGTTGTTTCCGTATCAAGAATGATCTGACGCATAAACTTTTCCTAAACTAAAACTAAAACTAAAACTAAAGCTTAATCCTTCAACATTTCTGCAGGGATATCCATTGGACCTGTGCCGCTGTATTTATCTAAATAAAGATAAATGACGGGGGTGATGATCAATGTCACAAATTGCGACACGATTAAACCACCCACAACAGCGATACCCAAAGGTTGTCTTAACTCTGCACCAGCACCCAAGCCCAAAGCAATTGGTAGTGCACCCACCACG
>JBJOKN010000176.1:0-2573 GCA_046046075.1 Pseudomonadota bacterium | reverse complement strand
TAAGCCTCAAAGTTTAGCACCCAGACGGACATCTGCGAATGCCCGTGACGCATTAGCTTGCATTGAAAAAAATACCCCTCTGGGAGACCTGCTTCAAAGAGCGGAAAATAATCTTTTACTGCAGCAAGCCATTGACCTGAGCCTCAATCAAAATGGGCTTCAGAAGGCGGTTGGCTTGGTGAAAGCAGGTGGTTTTTCTGAGGAAACTGGACAGTTGACCCTCTTGGTAGCCAATGCAGCGATTGCAACCCGCATCAGTCAAAAAACACCCTCAATACTCCTAAAACTGCAGGAACAAGGTTATTCAGCGAGAACTTTGGGAATTAAACAGGCCCCTGGAGGTCTAGGAATACCAGCTCCCAACAAGGTTCAAAGCACTGAAAAACCACCAATTTTTCCCTCAAGTGCAGAAAAATCCTGGTCTCAATTGATGAATCAACTGGATAACAACTCGCCATTGCGAGCTGCCGTTGAAAAACTCTTAAAAAACCGTAAAAAAGGCTGAAAAAGCCAAAAAAGATTGGTTTGCCTAATTTTTAGGCAAATTTTTAAGCAAATAAAGGCTTATTTTTTAATTGATAGGCTTTTGGAGCATCAGCCTCATCAAAGCCTTTGATTTCATAACTGCTTGGATCTGCGAATAAAGCTCTGAGCAATGCATTGTTTAGGGCATGACCTGATTTCTCAGCAATGTAGGCGCCCACAATTGGATGACCTGCTAAATACAAATCTCCAATGGCATCTAAAATCTTATGACGCACAAATTCATCGTCATAACGCAACTCTTCATTATTTAAAATTCGGTGCTCGTCCAACACAATCGCGTTATCCAAACTACCGCCACGAGCCAAACCCATTTCACGCAGAGCTTCTACTTCATGAGCAAAACCAAATGTTCTGGCTCGTCCAATTTCTCTTGCATATGTACTGTCTGCAAAATCAATCACATGTCTTTGCCCGGTTTTATCAACCGCAGGATGTTTGAAATCAATGGTGAAATCTAATTTGAATCCATCGAAAGGTTCTAAGCGAGCCAACTTGCCAGCATCTCTTATTTCAACTGGTTTTTTAATCACTATGAACTGACGAGGAGCCTCTTGCTCTTGAAGACCAGCTGATTCAATTAAGAATAAAAATGAAGCGGCGCTGCCATCCATGATGGGCACTTCTTCACAATCTAATTCAATGATCAAGTTATCAATGCCAAGACCTGCGCATCCAGATAACAAATGTTCCACAGTGGAAACTCTGGTATCACCGTTTTGCAAGACAGTGGCCAAACGTGTATCAGTCACCAAGTGTGCATCCGCCTTGATTCCTGGGGCATCGGGAAGATCTACACGATGAAAAATAATGCCTGTGTTAATTGGTGCAGGCACTAATTTAAGCGTCACCTTGCGGCCCGTGTGTAATCCAATACCAACGGTCTTAACAGGGGCTGCAATGGTGCGCTGTTTCAACATAATTTATCTAAAAATTAAAGTGCTTTTAGTGCAGAAGCTGCATCACTCACTTCAAATTTACCAGCTGCTTCAACGGCTAAATGCTTCACCACACCGTTATCAACGATCATCAAATAACGTTGTGAACGAATACCCATACCGCGAGCTGTTAAATCAAATTCCAAACCAAGTTTCTTGGTGAACTCTGCTGCGCCATCAGCCATCATGCGCACTTTGCCGTTCACTTTTTGATCTTTACCCCAAGCACCCATCACAAATGCGTCATTGACTGACAAGCACCAAATCTCATCAACACCCTTGGCTTTGATCGCATCGTAGTGAGCCACATAACCTGGAACGTGCTGAGCTGAACATGTTGGCGTGAATGCACCTGGCAAGCCAAAAATAACAATCTTTTTACCTGCTGTTAATTTGCTCACTTCAAAGGCATTTGGTCCTACAGAACAACCCTCTGTAGCAACTTCCAAAAATTCATGAATTGTGGCGTTTGGTAACTGTTGTCCTACTGCAATCATTGTCTTCTCCATTCAATAAGGGTCTTTAAATTAACTAATTTATATAGTCATTTTTGTTTATAAATATTGGCATTTATTTTTGCCAGAACACCGATGGTATCGCATGCGTCGTCATTTCGCAGGAGGCGCGTTACCATCGGCATCTGTATGCCATTGTTTTTTATACTTATTTCTAATTACGACTAATTCTTAATCAGCTTGCTTACGTAAAAAAGCTGGAATATCGTAGTAATCAGCACCCTTATCCATCATTGCTTGTGCTTCTGGTGAACTATTTGCGCCCAAACGCGGCTCATTTGATTCACGATTGCTGCGAAACACTTTTGGCACATCATATTTAGCGTAATCACCAGCCGATCCCATTGGCATTGCTGGCTCAGCCGCACCGATAGCGCTGACATTGCTAGCTGTATTTGCCATGGCAACAGTTGCAGTTGCGCTTTGCGGAGCAAAAGAACTTAAATTAGCCATCATGGGAGCACCGTCATAAGTACCGGTTGCTTGTGTATTGCGCCAAATAACTTCAGGCTGCTTTTCTTTGCGCTTGCCACCATTCAAACCAGTAGCAACAACAGTTACGCGCAAGGCATCACCC
>JBJOKN010000175.1:0-2577 GCA_046046075.1 Pseudomonadota bacterium | reverse complement strand
CCAGCACGTTGACGACGAGTTTCACCCATACCGATGATGCCACCACAACAAACTGACATGCCGGCACTGCGCACACTTTGTAATGTATCTAAACGATCTTGATACTGACGCGTGTTAATCACAGATCCATAAAAATCTTCACTTGTATCAAGGTTATGGTTGTAATAGTCAAGGCCAGCATCGCCCAAAGCTTTTGCTTGTTCAGGAGCCAACATGCCCAATGTGGCACAAGTTTCCAAACCAAGATCCTTAACACCTTTGATCATGGCAACCACTTTTTCGATGTCACGATCTTTTGGTTCGCGCCAAGCAGCGCCCATACAAAAACGATTAGACCCGGCTTCTTTAGCCGCTTTAGCAGCAGCTAATACTTCTTCAACATCCATCAACTTGGTTGCTTTAACGTCGGTGTGATATCTAGCTGCTTGCGGACAATATCCACAATCCTCAGGACATCCACCCGTTTTGATTGACAACAATGTTGCTAATTCAATATCACCCTCAGGAAAGTTTTCTTGATGAACTTGCGCTGCGCGCGCCATCAATTCATTCATGGGCAATTCGTAGAGCTCTAAGACCTGCTCAACAGAAATGGACGAGTATTTTTTAGGGTCATTCATAGTCATAATTGCCAATGATACAGGTCGAAGTGTTCAAATAGAGGTATGCGTTATATCGTAACTTTTATTTCTTTAAGTATCCTGACCTTCGCGTCTTATGCAGAAAAGTCATGGCCTAACCGCAGTTCAGAGCCGGTCAAAATCATCGTCACTTTCACCCCAGGTGGAGCCCCTGATATTTTGGCCAGAATTTTGGCTGAATATTGGCAAAAAGACCTTAATAATCAGGTAATTGTAGAAAATAAACCAGGTGCTGGTGGCAATATTGGTACAGAGCTCACTGCCAAAGCTCAGCCCAATGGTCACACTTTGGTGATTGGCACTGTTGGTACTTTGACCATCAATCCGTTTTTATACAAAAATCTTAACTATGATCCTCGCAAAGATTTAGAGTCGATCACTTTTTTGGCCAGCACTCCTAATGTGCTGGTATTAAACAAACAAGTTCCTGCAACAGATGCAAAAAGTTTGATTGCTTTGGCCAAATCAAAGCCCAATGATTTAAGTTACTCATCATCCGGTATCGGGACATCGATTCATTTATCAGGTGAACTATTTCAGCAATTGACGAATACAAAAATCAAACATATTCCCTACAAAGGCAGAGCTCAAGCCATGCCAGATTTATTGGGCGGGCGAGTTCACATGAGTTTTGATAACTTGGCATCTGCATTACCTCTGATTAGATCGGGTGATTTAAAAGCCATTGGTGTGACGAGTATGCAGCGTTCAATCCATGCACCAGATATTCCAAGCTTGAGTGAATCTGGCGTGCCAGGCTTGAGAAATTTTCAAGTCACTTCATGGTTCTCTTTGATGGGTCCTGCCGGGATGAATAAAGCTGATGTGCAAAAAATTGCTTTGGAGACAAAACGCATTCTCAATCTTCCTGAGGTCAAAGAGCGTTTATCAGCACTTGGCTTAGAAGCAAATCCTCAGGGGCCAGAAGCATTGAACCAATTAATTCAACAAGATTCCAAACGCTGGTCGAAATTGATTGAGGAAACAGGAATCAAAGCCGAATGAATCTAAAAAATTCTCCTCTCTCTCAAGATCTTGTGGAGCGCAGTTTGGCATCTGTGTGGCACCCTTGCACTCAAATGAAACATCATGAGCAATTTCCTTTGGTGGCAATTTCTCATGGCAAAGGAGCTTGGCTGTACGACCATGATGGTAATCGCTACTTAGATGCCATCAGTTCTTGGTGGGTCAATTTATTCGGGCACGCCAACCCATCGATCAATCAAGCACTCAAAGATCAGCTCGATTCTTTAGAACATGTGATGTTGGCAGGTTTCACACATAAACCAGTGGTGGAATTATCAGAACGTTTAAGCAGCCTGACCCAACATACATTGGGTCATACTTTTTATGCGTCTGATGGCGCATCCGCCATTGAAATGGCATTGAAGATGAGCTTTCATTATTGGCAGAACAAAGGCTTGACCGATAAAAAAGAATTCATTTGTCTTAAAAATAGTTATCACGGTGAAACTCTCGGCGCATTAGCAGTCACTGATATTGCAATCTTCAAAGAAACTTATGGTCCTCTGACCCACCCTGCTCATATTGTTGCTAATCCTGATTCTCGTCTTGCAGCTGATGGTCAGTCTGCTAAAAATGTTGCAGCAGATGCTTTAAGAAATTTAGAAGAGTTATTAAAAATCCAATCCAAAAATATTGCTGCCTTGATTGTCGAACCTTTGGTTCAGTGTGCGTCTGGCATGGTCATGCATGACGCCACTTATCTTCAAGGCATTAGAAAACTCTGCGATCAATATCAAATTCATTTGATTGCCGATGAGATCGCTGTTGGTTGCGGAAGAACAGGTACCTTCTTTGCTGTTGAACAAGCGAGCATATGGCCTGACTTTTTGGCTTTATCCAAAGGTATCAGTGGTGGTTATTTACCACTATCACTGGTGATGACAACTGATGAGATTTATCAAGCCTTCTA
>JBJOKN010000174.1:0-2580 GCA_046046075.1 Pseudomonadota bacterium | reverse complement strand
GGGCCATTCTCTAAATCAGATATCTTTTTCCACAGTGCATCGTCGAGGATATAAAGATCAGTATCAGGCACAACCGCCAATTGCATATCGATCACTGCAGCAATCTCAGGCTGAGCAAGACCTGCTTCAGTCGTGAACAACTCCACTAAATCTTCAGAGGCCAGCCATGCTTGAGCTAAATGAACGCCTTCTAAAACAGCAAGCCCAAGCTCTTGCCTGGTCTTATTGGCTTTAGCGCCACCCTCAAGTAAAACCTTCAATCTCTTGATCAAGGGGTTATCGGCGGAACTTAGATATTTTGGGTCTTTCATAGGAGGCTAGTTTCCCCTAAGTTGGATTTGGTTTCAATGACCAGCCTGACTGGAGCAAATGTTTTTCGATGTTCAGGGCATGGTCCATGAAGTTTTAACGATTCAAGGTGCAGAGGTGTTGGATAACCCATGTGTTGGTTAAAACCATACATAGGATAAGACTCATGCAAAGCTTGCATATCTCGATCTCTGGTGACCTTTGCCAAGATAGATGCCGCTGAAATAGCAGCTACTTTGCTATCTCCCTTAACAATTGCTTCCATTGCGATATTTACTTTGGGACAGCGATTGCCATCAATCAAGGCCCTATCCGGCAAACGCCCCAGTGTTTTTTCTAAACCTTCTATAGCCCGCTTCATGGCAAGCATCGTGGCTTGCAAAATATTGATTGAGTCAATCTCAACTGCACTGGCTTCTGCAATGCACCAGACTTTTGAATCTCTGATGATGATGTCATATAACTCATCGCGAACTTTTGCCGTGAGTTTTTTGGAGTCTTTTAACCCAGAGATTGGTTTAGCTGGATCAAGCACCACTGCAGCAGCAACCACAGAACCGGCTAAAGGACCGCGACCCGCTTCATCCACCCCACATGTCCACTCATAAAGTGGGTTGTGAGCATTCCAATCAGTCATTGATGACTTCCGCTATGACCTTGGCTACAAGTGCTCCTGTTGGCATGAGCAAGGACTGATGCATTTCAGTAAAACGATCTTTTAAACGAGCCACTTCCTGTGGCTTATCGAGCCAATTCAAGGTGGCTGTTGCTAAAGCCTTTGGTGTGGCTGCTTCTTGCAATAGCTCTGGAACAATGAATTCTTTTGCCAAGATATTTGGTAAACCAACGTAGGGTAAGTAAGCTTGGCGTTTCATGATCCATGCAGTGATAGCTGGGACCTTGTAAGAAATCACCATGGGCTTTTTCCACAAAGCCGCCTCAAGGGTGGCCGTGCCACTAGCAATTAAAACCACATCAGCCGCTTCTAATGCCAAACTGGCTTGGCCATCTAATAAATGGAGAGTGATATCAGGTTGACGCTGTAAAAGCTTATCGGCCATGGCTTGAATAGCAGGCTTTAATGCTGGGGTTGCTACTGGCACAACGAATTCAATACCCTGCTTGTATTGAATAAACATCTCTTCAATAGCATCAAAAAATCCTGGGCCAATTAAATTGATTTCAGATTGACGACTGCCAGGCAAAACCGCCACTAACGCATTGCCACTTTGAATATTTAACTTTCCTCTCGCACCTGCAGAATCAGGCATCATCGGAATACTAGAAGCCAGAGGATGACCAACGTAAGTCGCTTTGATACCAGCCTTTTCATAAATGGCAGTTTCAAATGGGAAGATGCACAGCATGTGATCGACTGACTCTTTGATGCCTTTGATTCGTCCACCACGCCACGCCCAAATGGACGGACTGATGAAATGAATGGTTGGAATACCGGCCGCCTTGAGTTTCTTTTCAACGCCTAAATTAAAGTCAGGCGCATCAATGCCTAAAAAAGCTTTAGGTGGATGAAGCATTAATTCTTTGATCAAAGCACTTCTGACTGAAAGTATTGCTGGTAATTGATTGATGGCTTCAACATAACCTCGCACGGCCAGGGTTTCCATTGGCCACAGCGCTTCAAAACCGGTTGCCACCATCTTTGGCCCACCAATGCCCCGAGTTTTGAGCCCAGCTAAATTTGAAGACTCCTGAATGGCTTGCAGAACACTTGCAGCAAGCATATCTCCAGATGGCTCTCCAGCCACACAAGCGAGATATGCGTTTTCTGTCAAATGATTAGCGGGCAATGCCCCGCTGTGAAGAGGCGATAAAGTCATGGAATATTTTTAGCTTCTCTGCAGTATCAGCTTCTGTTGATTGTTTTTCTGCGGCCAAGTCTGCAATGGCTTTTTTAGCCTCTTCAAAACTTAGATTCTGCTTGTATAGCAATTTATAAGCTTGTCTCAAAGCAGTGATGGACTCAGGACTAAAACCACGGCGCTTCAAACCTTCAGCATTCAAACCATGAGGCTCAGCAACGGCACCAGAAGCAATTACATAAGGTGGAAGGTCTTGGACCAATTTAGATGCGCCACCAATCATTGAATGCTCACCAATCCTAACAAACTGATGCACACCACACATGCCACCCAAAATAGCCCAATCACCAACATGCACGTGACCAGCTATTTGTGCGTTATTTGAAAAGATCGTGTTGTTACCAACCACGCAATCATGAGCAATATGCACATAAGCCATGATCCAGTTGTC
>JBJOKN010000030.1:0-10994 GCA_046046075.1 Pseudomonadota bacterium | reverse complement strand
CTGATTTGAAGCGTGCACTTGCTGGGCACTCAATGAGTGCGAAAGCCGCGCAGAAATCTATGAAAACTCACATTTATAAAGATTTCGCACAACAGCTGTTGAAATCATTGAAGATTTTTTCAGTGAAAAAGTTATCCACAGCCAGTCCAATTCGCCTTGATCCTGCTTGATAACCTGCCAGTTTGGACGGACTCAGGTTGCTCTGATAAATATGTGAAAACAAAATGCAATTAACGCAAACACATGATTTAGGAGAACTTGAATGGCACAAGCAAAGACACTGACAAAAGAAGAGATGACGCGTCTACTGGACTACATCAACACGCGCCGCTTCGCGCAACGCAACAGAACAATGATGTTGCTGACGCACCTAGCTGGTTTAAGAATTGGCGAAGTCGCTTGCCTGCGCTGGAGCGATGTAATGAACTTAGACGGAACAGTGAAGGACGAGATCCGCTTGCTACCCGACATGACCAAGGGCAGACACGCTCGAACAGTTTTCGTCAACATTAAACTGCGCGAAGAATTGCAAGCCTACGCGGTTCAAGCAAAGTGCGTGGACCGCACCTATCCTTTTTTTGCAAGCCAAAAAAGCATCAAGGTGGGCTTTAGTGCAAATAGCTTGGCACAAACGTTCGCCCTACTCTACGAAGGTGCTGGACTTGAAGGCGCTAGCAGCCACAGTGGGCGCAGAACGTTCTTAACTAACTTGGCAAACAAAGGTACAGCGATACATATTTTAAAAACACTTGCGGGTCACCGCAGCATCAGCACTACCGCAGCATATTTGTATAGCAGTCCAAGTCAGTTAAAGGCGGCGGTTGAGTTGGTCTAACTATCCGGTCCTTAATTGAGCTGAACTGGCAATTATTTTGCTGACTTACAGCAAACCTGCAAATATGGCTTTCAGCAAGAATTACAAAGCAAATTATTTGAGCGTGAATCGCACTGTTGCCACTTTGGAAGTGTTGATGACTTGCACAACTATCTTTGTTCCGACAAGCGTATTGAATTTTCCAACGGCTTCAAGTTTGTCGCCCGTTGGTTTTAGTTCAACCTCTTGCCTTTCACCACCTGAAAGCATCGTAACTTTGGCTGAAGCTTTAGTGATATTTACAGGCTTACCGTGATCGCGCAGATAAAGTTGCAAAGCATCAGCTCTTGCCACAAATTCATATTCAATGTCCTTCACCTCAGTAACCACACCTCCATGCATTGGTTGGGCATTGCCATGACTATGACCTTCTCCGGCTGCGAATGCGGCAGTGCTCAACAGCAAACTCAGAATAATCGCAAATTTTTGGAATTTCATTTCTGACCTTTCATTTACAAATTAAAGTGCTTCGGCGTCTTTGTCTTCAAGCAAACGTTCGGCATCTCGACGACCAAAGAGCCAGAACATAACTGGAGTCAGGAACGTATCCAGCAGCGTGGAGCTGATTAGTCCTGAAAAAATCACAACCGCAACTGGATGTAAGACCTCAGTCCCTGGGCGCTCTGCTTCGAAAAGCAATGGCGCCAATGCAAAAGCAGTCACCAAAGCGGTCATCAAAACGGGGCTCAATCGTTCAAGGGAACCCCGCAAAATCATTTTGTGATCAAAGTTTTCACCTTCAAAGCGCATCAAGTTGATGTAATGACTAACTTTCAGGATGCCGTTTCTGACTGAAATACCAGCTAATGTGATGAATCCCACTAAAGCTGCAACAGACAACGGTTGTCCCGACAACCACAACCCGAGAACTGCACCGACTAAGGCCAGCGGTATGTTCACCATGATCAACGCTGAAAGACGCGTTGACTTGTAGCGGCTGTAAAGGACGACAAACATCAGCACCAGCGACACAATTGAAAGAAGCCCAACTAGTCGTGATGCTTCTTCTTGGGCTTTGAACTGTCCTCCAAGCGTGATGAAATAACCCTCAGGTAGTTTGGTTTCAGCAACCACTGCCCGGATATCCGCAACAATTTCCGATAAAGCCCGGCCCGATGCGTTTGCGGATAAAACTATGCGGCGTTTTCCATCATCGCGGCTGATTTGATTTGGACCATCTCCATCCTCAATCGTCGCCAACTTTGACAAAGGAACTCGACCATTGGGTGTCTCAATCAAGATTTGGCTCAAGCCCTCAACCGAGCGAGCTGACTCGGGTAAGCGCACGACCAGTGCAAAACGCCGACCGCCTTCCACAATTTGTGTGATTTTTTCGCCTTCCACCAAGCTTTGTAAAGTAGAAAGCACTTGTGGCGCTGGAATTCCATACTGAGCTGCGGCGGCATAGTCAATGCGAACCTTGATTTGCGGTGCCAACACTTGCTTTTCAATTTGCAAATCAGCGATACCAGGAATAGTCGCTAACTGTGCACGAAGTGAATCGGCTTGCCCGCGTAAACCATCCAAGTCATCCCCAAATATTTTGATAGCGATTTGTGATCGCACACCTGACAACATGTGATCGATTCGGTGAGAAATGGGTTGTCCGATTTCAAGTGCAGCGGGTAAATTCACAAGGCGAGATCGGATATCTGCCTTGATTTCATCCATGCTGCGGTTCAACTCTGCCGTAGGCTTAAGCCCAACGTCCAGCTCACTCACATGGACGCCTTCTGCATGCTCATCAAGCTCAGCTCGTCCGCTTCGACGACCGACATGGGTGACCTCTGGCACTTGCTTAACTAAGACCTCAGCTTGTCTGGCTAAGGCCGTTGTTTCAGACAAGGTCACACCGGGATTTAAGCGCAATCCAATCAGCAATGTTCCTTCGCTAAATGGCGGCAAGAAAGTCTTAGGAAAGAACGGAACTGCCGCAATCGCAGTTAGCACAGCTATACCAGAGGTAATCAATGCAATCTTAGGCTTGTGCAGAATACTTTGAAGACTGTTTGCGTATCGGGTTTTGAGCCATATTAAAACCTTGGTGTCGCCATGATCCAAGTTCTTCATTGATGGAAGAAGGTAATAACTCAGCACTGGGGTGATGGTCACTGAAACAAGTAAGGATGCCAAAGTAGAAACGATGAAAGAAATACCCAAGGGAACAAAGAGCTTGCCCTCCAATCCGGGCAATGCAAACAACGGAATAAAAACTAGGACGATGATCACCGTGGCGTACAAAATGGCAGATCTAACTTCCATTGAGGCTTTTGCCACAACTTCCAGGGGATTAAGGCGATGCTGCGGATGTTTTATGCGGTCTTCTTTTAACCTTCGCAGAATGTTTTCTACGTCAACAACTGCGTCGTCGACCAAACCGCCAATAGCAATGGCCAACCCACCAAGTGTCATGGTATTGATAGACAGACCAAAGTACTTAAATACCAAAGAGGTAATGAAGATTGATACAGGAATCGCTGTCAAAGCGATGATGGTGGGTCGGACCGTGCCCAAGAAAAAGAACAAAATCACAGCTACAAAAACAGATGCACCAATCAATTTACCTTGCAGCGTATTGATGGACGCTTCGATGAAGCTTGCTTGTCTGAACGTGACTCGGGGGGCTTCCATGCCAGCTGGCAAGGACGATTTCAAGCCCAGCAGGGCATCTTCAATTGCACGGGTTAGAGCAATCGTGTCAGCCGTTGGCTGCTTTTGGATGCCAAGAATGACTGCAGGCTTTCCCTCAAACCCAGCGTCACCACGCTTTAATGCCGCAGCAAAAGTGATCTCGGCAATTTGACGTAACAGGATCGGTTGTCCATTTTTTGAAGTCACTGCCAGATTTTTCAAATCATCTAACCGGGAAGTTCGTCCAAGGTTGCGAATTAGGTATTCCCGACCGTTCAGCTCTAAAAAACCACCTGATGTGTTAGCGGAAAAACCTTTCAGCGCAGCTTCCATCTGGTCGTGAGAAATCCCCAATTCAGCCATGCGAGCTGTATTAGGTTGCACTTGAAACTGACGAACCTCGCCACCAATCGGGATGACTTGCGCGACACCGGAAACTGACAGTAGGCGGGGACGCAAAACCCAGTCTGCATATTCTCGAACTGCCATGGCCGAGATCTTCTGCGTATCGACGGGTATAGCGATTTGCATGATCTCACCCATGATGGAGCTAATTGGCCCCATGCGCGGAAGAATGCCTACCGGGATGCCGCCCTCCATAGCTGAAAGTCGTTCGGATACTAACTGTCTTGCGCGAAAGATGTCTGTATCCCATCTAAAAGTCACATACAGAAAAGACAAACCGGCTGAAGAAATTGATCTGACGGATTCGACGCCAGGCAAGCCGTTCATCGCAGTCTCTAGTGGGAATGTGATGAGTTGTTCCACCTCCTCAGGAGCCATGCCACCTGACTCGGTCATGATGGTCACGGTGGGTTTGTTCAAATCAGGAAAAACATCCACAGGCGTTTTTGTCAACGTGAATGCACCGTAAGTCATCAACACGACACTAGCGATGATCACCAGCAATCGATTGGCTAAACTGTTTTCAAGTAACCACTTAAACATATCAGCGCACCTGGTTAATCAATGTTGCACCTTGTGCCGCGATTAGATCGCCACTTTCAAGACCCGATGTAACTGCAACCCGCGTACCGTCTAAGGGTTCAAAAGTAATCGTGCGAGGCGTGAATCTCTCAGCGGCTGTTTTGACCCAAACAATAGACTGATTGGCAGGATTCTTCATCAACGCAGACACTGGTACAGCCATCCCTTTCACCTTATCTTTGGTCTGAATCACAACTCTTATTGGTTCACCGAGAGCCAAAGCGCTCAGCTCTTCCCCTTGGGCTTTGAAATTCATGGGTAATGCTTGCTCACGTAAGCTACGTGCTGCTCCCAAAAATTGAAGCGCGATCTGCTGGTTATTTACGGCAACAAACGCTTTATCTACACTGGCGATGAGCGAAGTATCAAAGGCCAAGGCCTCAATTCTCAGACGTGCTGGGTCCACAATTTCAAATACCAACTCACGCGCATCAATCACTTGTCCTGCCACAGCATTTGATGATGCAATCACTCCAGAAACCGGGGCTGCCAACGGCTCCCTGTGATTAAGTCCTGTGCTAACAGCTGAGACACGACCCGTTAAACTTTGCAAGTCACTCTCAGCAGCTTCGATGTCTTTGCGTGGAACGGTATCTGATAACTCCCTCAATCTTGCCAGTCGTTTTTCAGCAAGCGATTTAGCTGCCTTCAGTTCTGCCAGCTGTGCAAACTGATTGGATTGCTCAATAGGTGCCAGTGAGGAAACTAGATAGGCAAGAACATCACCTTTGCGTACCGCACTACCGAGATTTGGCAAGCCTTTGGGGCCGGCCTCGACTCGGCCAGCATTGATGGCTTGCACTTTGCCTCCTGCATTGGGGTCCATGCTGACCTTACCGTTGAGTTCTATAGATTTCGGTAAGTCTGCAATTTCAACTTTGATGGTGCGAATTACCAACTGGCGTTGAGCTGACTTCGGCAAGAAGACACTGCCATCAGGCAAACGCTGAGGACCATTCATACTGGGAGTGGCCGATGTACCTCCATGGTCATGACCTTCTCCAGCCCAAGAATTGGTCGCCGGACACAGAGCAATTACTGCGGCCATCACGACAGTCAATGTTGAAAATTTTGTTTTGAAAGTCATGCTGCACCTCCTGTGCTGTTTGATTGGTTAGTCATCAGGCGCTTGCGAACAAAAAATAGCGCTACCAGCACGGCAGCAGAAAATAAAGCCCAGATGAACCACTTATGCAACCTATTCTTAGAGTTGCTACCCTGCGCGGACGCATCTGGATGAAAGTCCAACTCTCCTGCCAATAAGTCAACTTCTTCGTCAATCGTGACGGTCGCCGTCACGCTGATAAGACCGGGTTGCGGCTCAGCTGGCAGCACAACTTCAAATTTATCTTGACCATACTTTTGTGCAATAAATTTAACGCCTGAAAACTCAAGCTCAATTAGTGCTTCTTTGACAGGTTCATTGGTTTCAAGCCGATCTAAGTAGAGTGTTATTTGCTTGCCATTCAAAACACCTACCAATTCGAGTGCATCTGAAACTGCTGCAAAACGTGGCGTGGAGGTGGCTGATGCGTTGGCTTTGACATCTCCATGACCTTCCCCGGCCCAACTCAGACTGGAAAGAGTCAAACTAAGGATCAGACAAATGTTTCTAAGTCTTGATGAAATATTCATTGAAATTTTTAGTAATGTTGATTGATTCATGACGCACCTTATTGAGGTAAGAGTCCAGCTGCTTGGCGTAGTGCTGAGATGGACGCTGAATATTCGATACGACTGAGGGCTGCTTGACGTCGCGCTTCAACGGCTTCCGCTTCGATGCGGAGACGAGTTGGCAAGTCGGATTCGCCAAGCTGAAACGATTTATCAAAGAAAGTGCGAGACTCCAAAGCCAATTTGGCTCTGCGCTCTGCTGCTTTGAGCTGGGCTTGCGCAGCGCTGGCTTTTGCTTGAGCGATGCGCCACATCGACTGTGTACGGTCGCGCTCTAAGCTCAATTGAGCTTGGGCTTGTGTTGCCTCTGCTTGAGCGTTAGCTACGGTTGCCTCATAGCGAGGACCACCACCAAAAGGAAGTCGAATACCAATCGTGACTTTGGAACTGTAGGGATCTACTAAATTGCCGCGGTCTCTGGATTTGGCAATTGTGAATTCAGGGTTCGCTCTTGTCCTTGTAGTGGCCAATGCAACAGTACGCTCAGCAACATCCGAGCGTGCTTGTAATTCCATCAACGCAGCGTGTACTTGTGGATATTCAGCTGAAGGCGGCAACTCAGGGCTTTCTGACAGATCCAGCATTGAGAAACTTGTTGCCCCAATCGATGATTGGATGATTTGAATAGCAAGTTCTAAATTGGCTTGAGCCATGGCATACGCAGATTCAGCCACTGCAGCGGCACCTTCGGCTTGGTGTTGATCCGATTGAGCTAAATCACCTGCTTTCACACGTTTTGCGACATCATCAGCCAAGCGTCGCGCATTGGTCAATTGATCCGCAGTGACTTCTTGCTCAATGCGAGCACGGTGTAAATTCCACCAATCTTCTCGAATTTTTCCAGCTACACGCAGTTGATTGGCTTTGATTTGATACTCTAAAGCGTTGGCTTGAGCTTCTGCAAGCGCAGAGCTTTTGCTTCGTTCGCCAGGTAACCACATCGGAACTGCGATTGCGATTTGTTCCTCCCGTGCCCCCAAATTTCTGTTCCACTGATCAGATTTTGAGTTCAGCTCTACCGCTGCGGGTTCTGGCGTTAATGCTGCCGCCGCTCGCTTTTGAGCTTGCAAGGCTTGCTGCCGTGACTCTAAAGCTTGCGCTTCAGGTTGACGTAACCAAGTGGCATCAAAAATATCTTTGACGCTTTGAATTTGCCTTGGCTGATTGGTATTTTGCGCAAATACATTAATGACACTGCATACTGAAAAGGCTGCTACTGCACACAGCTGCCTTTTGTAATTCCATTTTTCTCTTCGATACATTCGACTCTCCTAGGTCGTTAAAAACCATGACTTGGAGATCGGTAAAGACGCTGCATCGACATGCGCAGCCACTTCAGAACTGAGGTTCAGTTCTTATGAAATAGGCTAAAGCGATGGATTGAACAAACCTCACCGATCAGGCGAGGTGGTTCCACTGAGGTCGTTCTGGTCGTTCGATAGCAGAACGAAAGAAGAGTTCGGTTTGGGTTGCCGTCATGTGCTGAGGCACTTGGGATGAAGGTATTTCAGTTTGAACAATCAGTGCTGCACAACAACCGGCGTGGCAACTGGCGCAATCTGTATCAGTACCGTCGAGATTGTTCATCTTTGAGGTGGGCACTTTTGAATCGGACGCGGAGTCGCCAGACTTGTGCTCATGCTCGTGATGACCGGGATGTTGTGCTTGGGAGCTGGTATTGCTTTCGTGCTGGCAATAACCACTTACTGCAGCCCAAGAGAGCTGCAGCGGTGTAAATACCAGCAAAAGAATGACTATCCAGCGTTGCATTGTTTTAGAGTCTATCAGCAAAGAATAAAGTGAAGGTTAGTTACGCCCTGAATAAACATGGTCACTTTGGGGTTTTCAACAAACGTAAACCGTTGAAGACAACCAACAGACTTGCCCCCATGTCGGCAAACACTGCCATCCACATGGATGCATCACCAAAAATTGCCAGAGCCAAAAACACCGCCTTGATGCCTAGAGCCAACGTGATGTTTTGCCAAAGCACGGCATGTGTTTTCTTAGACAAGTGAATGGTCTCAGGTAAGCGACGTAAGTCATCGTTCATCACAACCACATCAGCCGCTTCCATCGCTGTATGTGTGCCAGCGCCTCCCATCGCAAAACCGATATTGGCTTTTGCCAAGGCTGGTGCGTCGTTAATTCCGTCACCAGTCATGGCAGTGACACCAAATCTTTTCTGCAACTCAGCAATCGCTTCTAGTTTGTCTTCTGGCAAAAGGTTGCCTCTGACCTCATCAATTCCTGCTTGGGCTGCCACTGTTTGAGCAGTGGCAATGTTGTCACCAGTCAACATCACGGGAGTTACGCCCATTGCTTTTAACTCAGCTACTGCTTGTCTAGATGACGGTTTAATCGTGTCAGCCACAGCGCACAAAGCCATCTAGATGACGGTTTAATCGTGTCAGCCACAGCGCACAAAGCCATCACCCGATTGGCATTGGTCAATATGGTGACGGTTTGTCCTGCTTCTTCATGAATTTTGAGGCGAGCTTCTAGTTCAGCAGAGCATTGGTCGCGCTCTTCAATCCAACGGTGATTGGCTAACGCATAGTTATGCGTGTCAATCACACCTTGAACACCTCGTCCTACAACGGCTTGGAAATCGCTGACGTCTTTCAGATCTGCTGTGAGACCTTCGGCAATGGCTTTAGACACGGGATGATCTGAACGAGCAGCAAGACTTTTCGCGATGCATTGAATCATTGCGGGGTCTAGGCTTGTATCGATGGGTTCAAACGCTACCAATTTGGGTTTACCTTGTGTGATCGTTCCCGTTTTGTCTAATGCCACCACCTTGATGCTTCGGGCCTCTTCAAGATAAACGCCGCCTTTAATCAAAATGCCACGGCGTGCCGCTGCTGCCAAACCGCTGACCACAGTGACAGGCGTGGAGATTACCAAGGCACAAGGGCAAGCAATGACCAAAAGTACCAAGGCTTTGTAGAGTGCTTGCATCCAAGTCCAATCCATGAGCCAAGGCATCAGCACCGCAACCGCAACAGCTAAAACAAAAACCGCAGGGGTGTAAATGGTCGCAAATTGATCGACGAACCGTTGAGTTGGCGCACGTGAAGCCTGAGCTTGCTCAACGGCGTGAATGATGCGAGTTAAGGTGCTGTCCGAAGCCAAAGCAGTGACCCGAATTTCTAGCGCACCCGACTGATTGATGGTGCCTGCATAGACTTCATCACCAGCTGCTTTATCAACAGGAAGACTTTCGCCAGTGACAGGGGCTTGATTGACGGCACTGATGCCCGACGTGACAACACCATCAAGGGCAATGCGCTCACCTGGACGCACACGCACAGTCGCCCCTACTTCAATGGTTTTGACGGGGCATTGCAGCCATTGACCGTCAGCTTGGAGAACTTCGGCTTGCTCTGGTGCAAGTGCCAAAAGGCTTTTGATGGCATTACGAGCACGGTCAACTGCGCGGGCCTCAATGGCTTCTGCAATCGCATACAGCGCCATCACCATGGCGGCTTCAGGCCATTGCCCAATCAAGAAGGCACCTGTGACAGCCACCGTCATCAGGGCGTTCATGTTCAAGCGTGCCTGCATCAGAGCCGATACACCTTTGCCGTAAACAGAAAACCCAGCCAAGGCGATTGCACCAGCGGCAAGCGCCATGCCTAGTATCTTTGTTGGCAAGTAATCAGGGAGGGCAAATGCCAGGCCCTCAGCGGCCAAAGACAGTGCCAATGCACAAATCAATTTTCCCCATGACGCCCAAAAGCTGTGAGATACAACGTTGCCATCATTTGCGTTGTCACTATTTAAAGGCTCTGGCTTAAAGCCTACCTTGCGAATGGCGTTAACCGCTTCTATAACGACCTGTTCATCAGCCGCAATCGTCAACTCTCGAGCGGTCAGATTGAAACGCAGACTTTGAATACCTTCAACATTTGTCAGCGCATGGCGAATTTCTGATTCCTCTGAGGCGCAGTCCATGTTGGCAATGCGAAACCTCTGTCCATCAAGATTTGAAATAACGGGACTGGTCTGTTCAAAAGTGACAGGCGTGGTGTCGCAAGCAGTCCCGCATCCGCAGGAAGTTTGAGTTTTAGATGGCTGAACTTGCTCAGTGGCTGACATGACGATTACTCCTAGTTGCCTATATTAAAAACCCTATAGCCGCTACAGAGTCAACCACTTAAAATACAAGTCTTCAAATTAGTTGAGAAAAACCACGATGAAGATCGGTGAATTAGCCAAAACCACTCATACGCAGGTGGAAACGATTCGATATTACGAGCGCGAAGGGTTGTTGCCTGAGACGGTTCGCACGGAGGGCAACTACCGAGTTTATAGCCCTGATCACGCCACACGGCTTTCGTTCATTCGCCACTGTCGAAGCCTAGATATGACGTTGAACGAAATTCGCACCTTATTGACGTTCAAGGATGCACCACAAGGAGACTGCGCGGGCGTCAATGAATTGGTAGACGCACACATAGCGCACGTTGCGTCAAGGATTAAAGAACTAAAAGCATTAGAGCGTCAACTTAAAGAGCTGAGACAAACTTGCACAGAATCCAAAGAGACAAATCAATGCGGCATTCTTGCTGAGCTGTCTGTGCCTCCACGCAAATCTGCTGCTCTCAAAAGCATTGCCAGACATATTTCTGGAACACACGCATAAAACTTGAAAACGACCTGTTAGTAATTTTGGTCAACAGCACTGGACTAGCCGGTAAATTTACCAGACTCTACCAGCTTCCATCAATGAGAGTGTCGATGATGAATATCAGGAAAATGAGGATGTTTGTAGGTGGTTGTTATATTCATTGGGTTTAATTTAAGTTCCATATTTTGGGAA
>JBJOKN010000173.1:0-2601 GCA_046046075.1 Pseudomonadota bacterium | reverse complement strand
ATGAAGCTTCAAACAGACCCCACCATCATTTATGGCTTGGGGTCGTCCTTTGATGGCAATTTGAGAAAAAAAGACCTGTTACAAGACGGTCCCTACAACTCCTATACGCGTTATGGTTTGCCGCCTACGCCAATTGCCATACCGGGTAAGAACTCTTTATTGGCAGCTGCCCAGCCCAGCAGTTCAAAGGCCATTTACTTCGTTGCTAAGGGGGATGGCAGAAGCGCTTTTTCAGAGACCTTGGTAGCGCATAATGAAGCTGTTAGAAAGTATCAGTTAAAAAAGTAAAAATCGAACCTATATTTACCCATGTCTCTTTTCACTCATTCCAATAATACACCAGGCTTATTCATCTCCTTTGAAGGCATTGATGGTGCTGGAAAAAGCACCCACATTCAGGCATTTGCTGAAGCATTAGGCCAAAAATACCCCCAGAAAGAGATTGTCCTGACCCGGGAGCCGGGCGGTACCGCCTTGGGTGAAAAATTGCGTGAGATTCTGCTGCATCACCCCATGCACCTTGAGACAGAGGCTTTATTGATGTTTGCAGCCCGAAGGGAGCATTTGGCCACAGTGATTGAACCTGCTTTGGCCGCAGGCAAGATTGTGATCTCCGATCGTTTTACAGATGCTAGTTTTGCCTACCAAGGTGGCGGACGTGGTTTGGATTTGGCCAAGCTTTATGAACTCGAGGTTTGGGTTCAGATGCGTTTGTCCCAAGACGGGGCAGGGAAGCGTTATGTCTTGCAACCAGACCTGACGTTCTTATTTGATTTACCCAGCCAAACGGCAGAGTCCCGTCGCAGTGCCGCTCGCGACCCTGATAAATTTGAGCAACTCAATACCGACTTTTTTGAGAAAGTCAGACTCGAATACTTGCGCCGCGCTAAGGATGATGCGGCTAGATTTCATCTCATTGACGCCAATCAAAGCAAAGAAGTTATCTGGAAGATACTTCAAGAAGCCATTGTAAATATATGATTAATATTGATTTATTTATCATTAATTTTAACTATAACGCCTCATATAATCATTGTCTATGAAGCAATCCCTGTACCCGTGGTTTGAGCAAGCACGGTCGGAGTTGAATCTGGCCAACATGCCACATGCCATTTTGTTGCATGGTCAAACTGGGATTGGAAAAATGGATTTTGCCCTTCATTTGGCCAAAGCCTTGATCTGCGAAACCACGCAAACCGAAAAACCTTGTTGTCAGTGTGAAGCTTGTCATTGGTTTGATACAGGCAATCACCCTGACTTTTTGGGCATTGTTCCTGAGAACCAAGCTCATTTGCTGCCTCATGAAGAAATGGCAGGGGATGATGGAGCAGATGATAAGCCCAAAAAAGGTAGGAAAAAGCTTGAAGACGACACTGAGAAAGCCGATAAAAAGCTGAGCTCCGTGATCAAAGTTGAGCAAATCAGAGAAGCTTTGGATGGCATTACCACTGCACCTCATCGGGGTGTACAAAGAGTGGTTTTGATCAACCCTGTTGAAACCTTGAATCCAGTCTCTGCCAACACCTTGTTAAAAACTCTTGAAGAACCGCCTGAGAGCACCTTGTTTATTTTGGTCAGCGATCGCTTGGATCGCATCATGCCAACAATTCGTTCTCGTTGTCGACTACTTGCTTTGGGTAGGCCAACGGCAGAAGTGTCTTTGACTTGGTTGAGCTCAGAAGTGGCGGCCGCTGGCATCAAAACTAGTCAAGCAGAGATTGAAAAAGTGTTGAGTGAATCTGGTGGGGCGGTCATGGATGCCAGAGATCGTTTATTGGGTTTATCTGGAGCAGGGGAGTCAGCTCAAGAAGTTGCTGAGCCGCTGCTCAAAGCTTTGGGAGAGGGCTCACAAATCAATTGGCTTCAAACTGCTGAATTGATCCACAAAGCCCCAATGTCTGAGCTATTGGTGACGCTGGAGCGCTGGACTGCTGATCTGATGAGTCAACAAAATGCAGGGCAGATTCGTTATTACCCATCTAGGCGTGCATCCTTAGAGGCATGTTCTAAAACTGCTAGAAGTTACAAGCTGTCAGATTATTGGAAAGTCCTTTTGAACGCCAGACGCCATGAGCTGCACGCTTTGGCAAATAGGGTTCAAATTGAAGCTCTCTTGATTCGTTATCAAGAGATATTTAAAGATTGATTTAAAGATTAATTGGAAGTTCTCACCATATGTTCGTTGATTCTCATTGCCACTTAGACTTCCCGGAGTTCAAGGAAAACTTTCCGGGTATTTTGGCGCGCATGAAGGAAGCCAAAGTACAAAATGCTTTGTGTATTTCAGTGGACATGCCTGACTTTCCAAATGTATTGGCCTTGGCCGAGGCACACGATCATTTGTTTGCTACGGTTGGCACCCATCCAGATTACGAAGACACTCCTGAACCAACGGTTGAGCAATTGGTTGAACTTGCTCAGCATCCAAAGATTTTGGCAATTGGAGAAACAGGCCTTGATTACTATCGCATGGGCGACAAGTCTTATGAAGAGATGGAATGGCAACGTGAACGCTTTCGGACACACATCCGCGCAGCTTTGAAGGTCAAGAAGCCTTTGATCATTCACACGCGCTCTGCTTCCGAAGACACCATCAAGATT
>JBJOKN010000029.1:0-9285 GCA_046046075.1 Pseudomonadota bacterium | reverse complement strand
GGAAACTTAAATCGCGTGCTTGAGTTGCTCCAAGATTGCTGGATTTTCAAGTGTTGAAGTGTCTTGAGTGATTTCTTCACCTTTTGCCAAAACACGTAATAAACGACGCATGATCTTGCCTGAACGTGTCTTAGGTAGGTTGTCACCAAAACGAATTTCTTTTGGCTTAGCGATTGGACCAATCTCTTTACCTACCCAATTACGCAATTCAGTTGCAATCTTCTTCGCATCTTCGCCAGTTGGGCGCTTACCCTTGAGAACGACGAATGCCACAATTGCTTCACCAGTCATATCATCTGGACGACCAACCACCGCTGCTTCGGCAACCAATGGATTAGCAACCAATGCTGATTCGATTTCCATCGTGCCCATACGGTGACCTGAGACGTTCAATACGTCGTCGATACGACCTGTGATGGTGAAGTAAGCAGTTTTCTTATTACGAATCGCACCGTCACCAGCCAAGTAAAGATTACCACCCAACTCTTCTGGGAAGTAGCTCTTCTTGAAGCGCTCTGGGTCACCCCAAATGTTACGAATCATTGAAGGCCATGGACGCTTCACAACCAAAATACCGCCTTGGCCATTAGGCATGTCGCCACCAGTTTCATCCACAATCGCTGCCATGATGCCTGGCAATGGCAATGTGCATGAACCAGGAACCAACGGTGTTGCACCCGGTAATGGCGTGATCATATGACCACCTGTTTCTGTTTGCCAGAATGTATCCACAATTGGACACTTCTCGCCACCAACGTTCTTGTGGTACCACATCCATGCTTCAGGATTGATTGGCTCACCTACAGAACCCAAAAGACGCAAACTCTTCAAGTTGTATTTCTTAGGATGAACAGTAGGATCTGTATCAGAAGCCTTGATCAATGAACGAATCGCTGTTGGTGCTGTGTAGAAAATAGAAACTTTATGACGCTGAATCATTTCCCAGAAACGACCAGCGCTTGGATAGGTAGGCACACCTTCGAAAACGATCTGTGTACCACCGCAAGCCAAAGGACCATAAGCAACATAGCTATGACCTGTGATCCAACCAATGTCAGCTGTACACCAGAACACATCGCTATCACGCAAGTCAAAAGTCCACTTCATGGTCAACATCGCCCACAACAAGTAACCACCTGTTGAGTGCTGAACGCCTTTTGGCTTACCAGTTGAACCTGATGTGTAAAGAACAAACAAAGGATGCTCTGCACTGACCCACTCTGGCTCACAAACTTTTGATTGGCCAGCAGATACATCGTGCATCCACTTGTCGCGACCAGCCTTCATTGGCACATCGCCACCAGTGCGCTTGTAAACAATCACGTGCTTGAGCTTCTCGCAACCGCCAAGATCCAAAGCTTCATCAGCGATGGTCTTCAATGGCAATGCTTTACCGCCGCGCATTTGTTGATCAGCAGTGATCAAAGCCACGGCGCCCACGTCCACAATACGCTCTTGCAATGATTTGGCTGAGAATCCGCCGAAAACCACTGAGTGTGTCGCGCCGATACGAGCACAAGCTTGCATCGCTACAACACCTTCGATTGACATTGACATGTAAATAACTACTCGGTCACCTTTTTTGATGCCTAGTTTTTTCAAGCCGTTAGCAAATGTTGCTACACGGTCATGTAATTCTTGATAAGTTACTTTTGTAACTTCGCCACCATCGGCCTCAAAAATAATGGCAGTTTTTTTCGCCATGCCATTTTTGATATTACGATCGATACAGTTGTATGAAGCATTGGTTAAACCATCTTCAAACCACTTGTAAAAAGGAGCCTTTGATTCATCTAGAACCTTGGTGAATGGCTTCTTCCAAAATAAGTTCTCTTTTGCTAAACGTGCCCAAGTACCATTGAAATCTTTATCAAAAGCTTTGCACATTGCCTTGTACTGATCCATGCTTGTGATGGCTGCTTGTTTAGCAAATGCTTTTGGCGGGTTAAACACACGATTTTCTACCAACATCTGTTCCATACCGGACATACTTTTCTCCTACTTTCTAGGTAGTGTTTTAGACAAATTTCGAGATTAGGCTCGCGGACTGACAATTGACTGACAACTTCAATAAAGTTCAACCACCATCAGGGTTACCCCTAGGGGTTAAAGGGATATCAGCCTAAGTTTCTCAAACACTTAAGATAAACATATAAGCGATATCTGTAAATGGCAACTTTCCCTAGGTAAAATAGCTATCTTTCAAACCTTTATAAAAAAAATTATGAGTGCTATTCGCCAAGACGACTTTATTCAAAGCATTGCTGATGGTTTTCAGTACATTTCTTATTACCACCCCTTGGATTACATCACCGCTCTGGGCAAAGCCTATGAACGAGAGGAAAGCCCAGCAGCCAAGGATGCGATTGCTCAAATTTTGACGAATAGCCGCATGTGCGCTGAAGGTAAGCGCCCGATGTGCCAAGACACAGGTATTGCCGTAGTCTTCTTAAAAGTTGGCATGAACGTTAAATGGGATGCCAAGATGAGCGTCTCTGAAATGGTGAACGAAGGCGTTCGCCGGGCATACAACCACCCAGATAACAAATTACGCGCCTCTGTTTTATTAGATCCTGCCGGCAAACGCACCAACTCAAAAGACAACACCCCAGCCGTGATTCATTATGAAATCGTTGAAGGTGATGGCGTTGAAGTGATTTGCGCAGCCAAAGGTGGTGGTTCTGAAAACAAGAGCAAGATGGTCATGCTGAATCCTTCTGACTCTATTGTTGATTGGGTAGTTAAAACTGTTCCAACCATGGGTGCGGGCTGGTGTCCTCCCGGCATTTTGGGTATCGGTATTGGTGGCACACCAGAAAAAGCCATGCTTTTAGCCAAAGAGTCTTTGATGGCTCCTGTGGATATTCATGAGTTGATTGCTCGAGGTCCAAAAACTCGCATTGAAGAGTTGCGTTTAGAAATCATGGACAAGGTCAATGCTCTTGGTATCGGTGCTCAAGGCTTGGGTGGTTTGACCACAGTGCTTGATGTGAAGATCATGGATTACCCAACTCATGCCGCTTCATTGCCAGTAGCAATGATTCCTAACTGCGCAGCCACACGCCACGTGCACTTCCATTTGCACGGCGATGGTCCAGCTGTATTAACACCTCCGTCAATTTCAGAATGGCCAGATGTTGCTTGGACTCCGAACACTGAAAAATCAACTCGCGTGAATCTAGACACCCTCACACCAGAGGAAGTCGCAAGTTGGAAACCTGGTCAAACTTTATTGTTAAACGGCAAGATGTTGACTGGTCGCGATGCTGCTCATAAGCGCATTGCTGACATGCTAGCCAAAGGTGAAAAACTACCAGTTGATTTTAAAAATCGTGTGATCTACTACGTCGGTCCAGTTGATCCTGTCCGCAATGAAGTGGTTGGTCCTGCTGGCCCAACCACAGCGACACGCATGGACAAATTCACCGAGATGATGCTGGCCCAAACTGGCTTGATTTCGATGGTAGGCAAAGCAGAACGTGGCCCAGTGGCCATTGAAGCAATCAAGAAACATAAATCTGCTTACTTGATGGCCGTAGGCGGTGCTGCATACTTGGTATCAAAAGCAATCAAAGAATCTAAAGTGGTTGGCTTTGCAGATTTAGGCATGGAAGCCATTTATGAGTTCACGATCCAAGACATGCCCGTGACAGTAGCGGTTGATTCAACCGGTACTTCTGTACACAACACAGGCCCTAAAGAGTGGCAAGCCAAGATTGGAAAAATTCCAGTCGCTCAAGCTTGATACAGCTCACCTAGGTTAGCGAGCAATTGGCAACGATCGGGGTTTTCGATTCAGGTATCGGTGGTCTCACCGTCCTGAATGAAGCCCTGCGCCAAGCGCCCTCGCATCATTATGTCTACCTGGCCGATTCAGCCAATGCGCCTTATGGTGAAAAATCAAGCGAATGGGTTGCATCAAGAAGCTTGGACCTATGTCACTGGTTAGTGCGTGAGGGTTGCCAAGCACTGATCATCGCTTGCAATACAGCAACTGCTGAAGCCATTGCGCACATCAGACATGAAATGCCTGCGATTCCCATCATTGGCATTGAGCCAGGCGTTAAGCCAGCGGTTCATAAAAGTCAAAATCATAAGATTGGTGTTCTCGCGACTCAAAACACTTTGAAAAGTGACAAATTCAAAGCATTGTTAGAAGGCCTCAATCATGATTGCGAACTGATCACTCAAGCTGGCTTGGGTCTGGTTCCATTGATTGAGTCTGGAGCTTTAAATACTCCAGAAACTGAACACTTATTACGCGAGCACTTGGCACCCATGCAAGCGGCTGAAATTGATACCTTGGTATTGGGTTGCACCCACTACCCTTTTTTAGCCCCCTTGATTAAAAAAATCATCGGCCCTGATGTTGAGATTATTGATACGAGTGAGGCGGTTGTTAAACAACTTTGTCGTAAATTAGATGAACATCATTTACTTCAATCAGCACCCCCAAGAATCATTCACCTGTATTCCACCTTAGATGCTGAAGCATTATTGGCTCATGCTAAACAGTTAATACCCGCAGCATTTGAACAACACAGCGTTCAAACATCGACAGTTTTTATTTCTTAATGCTCAATCCATAGATCATGATGCAGAAGCTAAGAACTTGGATCCTTGCAAACAAGATTGCTGCATTTGTGGTGGCGATGCATTTGTTACTGATCGTTGGATTTCAGTCAGGCATGGATCGCACCAAGTCTGCCTCCAGTATGGGCGATACAGTGGTTGCAAATTTATTAGATTCAAATCCTCAAAAAGAAAAATCAACTGTGGCTCGGCCAAACCCAGTCAAACCAGTTGAAAAAAAGAAGTCTGAACCCACCCCCACTCCAATCACCACGACCACTGGCAGCTTCACAGCACCCGCTCAAGAGTCATCCTTACCCGCATCAAGTCTAGGCGGTAGCAGCACGGGTGATCCAAAGACAATCTCGATCAGCCAAGCCCAATGCAGTGTGCCAGAACCTTTCTATCCAAATTTATCCAGACGCATGGGTGAAGAAGGTAAAACGCTGGTGCGTTTATTCATCAATGAATCGGGCGCAGTTGAAAAAGTAGCCCTCGCACAAAGCAGTGGTATTCATCGCTTAGATCAAGCAGCACTTGATGCGGGTATGCGCGTTAGATGCAAACCCTTTATAGAATTTGGTAAAGCGATTAAAGTAACAGCTATACAACCTTATATTTTCCGTTTGGAGTAATTGAATGAATCAAACTTTTGGCCTTGCCAATATGTGGGCACAAGGCGATGCCGTCACCAGAACTGTTGCCATCATCTTATTGGTGATGTCGATTGTTTCTTGGGTCATTATTTTGACCAAAGTCTTGGGACTTTATAAAGTTAAAAAAATGGCCAAAGAAGTGGAATGTTTTTGGCACGCCCCATCATTTGCTGTGGCTCTTAGTCAAATGACTGCTGATCAGAATCCTTATGGTGACCTTGCCAATAGTGCTCAAGAGGCTATGCAACATCACAATCAACAATCAGGTGCGCGCAGCGAACTGAATCAGACCATCAATGCCTCTGATTGGCTCACACGCTGCTTGAAGATCAGTATTGATAAATCAGTTGGTGGTCTACAACAAGGTTTGACTTTCTTAGCTTCAACAGGTGCTACAGCCCCTTTTATTGGCTTATTTGGTACGGTGTGGGGGATTTACCATGCCTTGGTAGGTATTGGCACCTCAGGCACAGCCACAATTGATCAGGTCGCAGGTCCAATTGGTGAAGCCTTGATCATGACAGCCTTGGGCTTGGCAGTCGCGATTCCAGCAGTATTGGGCTACAACGCTATCAGTCGTACCAATAAGGTATTGATTGCCGAGCTCAATCGCTTTGGCAATGACTTGTATGCTTACTTCATCACTGGTGCCACCGTGGGTGGATCTAGTGGCTCTAGCAATACTCGCATCAGCTCTCAGGATTAATCATGGCTTTTGGTAACGAACCAATCGGAGATGATGACAGCCCACCGATGGCTGAAATCAATATGACACCTTTGGTGGATGTGATGTTGGTATTGTTGATTGTTTTCATGATCACCATCCCAGTGATGCAGCATGCTGTCAAAGTGGATTTGCCGCAAGCCAGCAGTCAACGCAATGACGTCAAACCAGAATCCATCAATCTGAGCATTGCTGCTAACGGTCAAGTGTATTGGAACAGCTCCCCCATCGATTTAAATACCCTATCGATTTACGCTCAAACAGCAGCAAAGAAATCACCTCAACCTGAAGTTCAACTCAAAGCTGATAAAAATGCCCGCTATGAATCAGTGGCACAGGTTTTATCAACCGCCAAGCGTTCAGGATTAACAAAAATTGGGTTTGTGACGGAGCCAAATTAAGTTTTGGCTTGAATGGTGATTGCAGTCTTTGCTGGAATCTTTATTTAGGTTTGTATTGGGTTGGGCAGTAAGCGCGTTTGACTTCCCCACTTCGCAAGGCTGCATGCTTGGTGCCTCGGCCAGTCACACGCTTGCGCCACATCCTAAATGAACTGGGCTTCATCTCTTGACGCATCAAATCAATCACGCGGGACTCATTCAAACCATAACTTTGCATGATGGCATCAAATGGTGTGCGATCTTCCCAAGCCATCTCAATAATGCGTGATACATCTGCTGGTGCAATGATTGGTTTCTTCATGAACTTGATTGTATTAATAGAATCACTTCTTTGCTCGACAGCGGTCTGAGCAATACTTCACCTCTTCCCAAACTTTTTCCCACTTTTTACGCCATGTAAACGGAAGGCCACAAGTTAAACAAATCTTGGTAGGTAAATCGGATTTTTTACGCATCTTCATAATTGATCAAACTTAACGTTTTGCTTTGGCCGATGATGAATCAATGACTTTTTCAGAATGATCCCAATGCGTCTTCCAGTTATCAGCATATCTTTTAGCTGCATAAGCCGAACGCACAACCATGATGTTCTCAGCATTGCGCTTTTCAGCCGAATTGGTGAAGTTATAACTACCGGTGATCACAATATCATCGTCAATCAACATCACTTTGTTGTGTTGTATGGCATGTTTGCCATCACTGCGCACTTCGATGCCCGCAGATAACAAGATTGGTAGGGTCTCACGGTTGTTTTGAGCGCTTTTTTCATCCTGTATGAGTCCAACATCAACGCCCCTGCGTTTTGCTCTCACAAGCGCTTCTGCGAGGTTCGTAGCGGTGAAGCCATAAGCCATGACTTTGATTGATTTTTTAGCACCGTCGATTTGCTTGATCAAGCCCGAGGCTGCCCCAGCAGGAGGTGTGAAATAAATGGCCAAGATTTCAGCAGGCTGAGGTTGCGCTTGAACACTTTGCCACCATGACACAGTGGCTAAAAGGCCCAAGCAAAGAAAAATTGCTAATCTTTGTTTCGCTTTACTGCCAATTCCTCGAGAAGCCCAGCTCGTTTTAACAGTTGTCATCAGAAGCACCAGAAATGAAGGAAAAATCAAAATTTACAAATTCAGGTTTTAAAAGAAAAAACGCTTAATTTGGAGTAATTAAGATTTTAGAAGGAAAGCTTTCTGAGTGCACGGCCTTGAATTCACCAGCAATAAATGGCCATAAAAAAACCCAGCTCTAAGAGCTGGGTTTTTAATGAATAACTAATGATTAATTAATCATTCGCGTAGATGTCAATGTCTTTTGTTTCACGGACAAACAACATACCGATCACAAAAGTCATTGCTGCAATCGCGATTGGGTACCACAAACCGTAATAAATATTACCGTTTTGAGCAACCAAGGCGAAGGCGATTGTTGGCATCAAGCCACCGAACCAACCGTTACCGATATGGTATGGCAATGACATTGATGTGTAACGAATACGTGTTGGGAACATCTCAACCAACATCGCTGCGATAGGACCGTAAACCATCGTTACATAAATCACCAACACAACTAACAATGCTAGAACTGCAGGGATGTTAACTTCTGCAGGGTTTGCTTTAGCTGGATAACCCGCTGCATTCAAACCATCGCGAACAGCTTTCTTAAAGGCAGCATCTTTGGCTTTAGCTTCGTCAGCTGGAAGACCTTTTGATGAGTAACCTTCAATCACTGTCTCACCAATTTTCACAGTCGCCACAGTACCTGCTGGTCCTGGGATTGTTGAATAACTGGCTGAGTTAGAAGCCATCACTTGCTTAGCGATATCGCATGAGCTTGTGAACTTAGCTGTACCTGTTGGATTGAACTGGAAAGAACACTCTGATTCATCAACTGTGATAGTTGCTGGAGCGTTTTTCATTGCCTTTTCCAAAGCTGGGTTAGCAAAGTGTGTCATTGCATTGAAGATTGACACTGGTGTATTTGGAATGTAAGTGATGATGGCCAATAACAAACCAGCCATGATGATCATCTTTCTACCGATTTTGTCTGATAGTGCGCCAAAAACGATGAAGAATGGTGTACCAATCACCAATGATGCAGCAATCATCAAGTTAGCTGTCTTAGGATCTACTTTCAACACTTGTGTCAAATAGAACAAAGCGTAGAACTGACCTGTGTACCAAACAACCGCTTGACCAGCTACTAGACCAAAGATCTTTAGGTTTTTCCACTCACCAAATGATTCTTTCAAAGGTGCTTTAGAAAGCTTGTTCTCTTCTTTCATCTTCTTGAAAGCTGGAGATTCATTCATAGATAAACGAATGTAAACAGAAACAGCTAACAACAAAATTGATAGAAGGAATGGAATACGCCAGCCCCAAACTTCAAAGTTTGGACCTGTGAATTCACGTGTGAACAAAATCACTAGCAATGATAGGAATAGACCTAAAGTAGCTGTTGTCTGAATCCATGCTGTGTAAGCACCGCGACGACCGTTAGGAGCGTGCTCAGCAACGTAAGTTGCAGCACCACCGTACTCACCACCAAGTGCCAAACCTTGCAGCATACGCAAAACGATCAAGATCACTGGAGCAGCAACACCGATTGTTTCATAGGTAGGCAAAATACCCACAATGAACGTTGCACCGCCCATCAATAAGATGGTCACGAGGAAAGTGTATTTACGACCAATCAAGTCACCCAAGCGGCCAAACACCAAAGCGCCGAAAGGACGCACGATGAAACCAGCTGCGAACGCTAATAAAGCGAAAATGAAAGCAGAACCGGCATCTAGGCCAGAGAAGAACTGCTTAGCAATAATGGCCGCTAATGAGCCATAAAGATAAAAGTCATACCATTCGAATACCGTGCCGAGTGAAGATGCAAAGATAACCTTGCGCTCTTCAGCCGTCATCGGTGCGGCTTTAGTTTGTGCCATGAT
>JBJOKN010000028.1:0-8703 GCA_046046075.1 Pseudomonadota bacterium | reverse complement strand
GAATATGGTTTCTATTCCAATGTGAACCCAGAGGTCAATCATCCACGCTGGAGCCAAGCAACAGAGAGAAGAATCGGTGCTGAAGGCGGTATATTTGCTCCAAAGATCAAGACCTTGCCTTTCAATGGCTACGCTGAACAAGTAGCGCATCTTTACAAGGGCATGGATTTACGGAAGTTTTATTAAGTGATGAAAGCATTATTGATCGGCATTGGTTTACTGCCATTGGTCCGATTGATAGTTTTGGGCTACCAAGAGGATTTGACTGCCAACCCGATTGAGTTCATCACCAGGTCAACCGGCACTTGGGCTTTGGTGTTCTTATGTTTGACCTTGGCCATCACACCTCTTAGAAAATTGACTGGCATCAATCAATTGATCGCATACAGAAGAACCCTTGGTTTGTTTGTCTTCTTTTATGCCTGTCTGCATTTTTCAATTTGGTTTTGGCTAGACCACGGTTTGATCTTTTCTGAAATGATCATTGATGTGATCAAGCGCCCTTTCATCACCGTCGGTTTCATTTCTTTTGTTTTGCTAATTCCACTGGCGCTGACATCCAACCAGTGGGCTGTTAAAAAATTGAAGCGTCATTGGGCGAAGTTACATCAATTGATTTACTTGATAGCACCTTTGGTGATCCTTCATTATTTTTGGCATAAGTCGGGTAAGAATGACTACTTCACCGTGGGTATTTATGGCGCGGTTATTTTGATACTTCTCGCATTTAGATTAAGACTGAGGTTAAAACAATGAAACTAGTCAAACAACACCATTTAAAAATGTCTGTTTACAGCGGTCTATTGTCCATGCTCATGATCACCATGATGAGCACAGCCAACGCTCAATCAAAACCAAATGCTTTAGAAAAAACCACTCGAATTGGTCAACTTGAATGGGACTTACATGAAGTGACAATTGGCACAGTCAAGCTTTACGCGCAACAAACCAAGTTTGTCAGCTCTGGTGAAAAAGAAGGCGGTAGCTTTATTTACGAGTATGGTTGGACACGTAAAAAAGGTTGGACTTGGTTGCAACCATTTGGTGCGCCAGCAAAAGACCAAGAGCCAGCGGTGCACTTGAATTTCGATGAAGCACAAGCTATCTGCCAATTTTTTGGTAAACGATTGCCCAAGGATCAAGAATGGACATCAGCAGCCTTTTTAGAACAGCGGGCTGCTCCTCCACAGCCATTCGTCAAAGGTAAGCGCTACACCTACGCCAATGGCGACACCCCACGGAACTCGCACTGCTTGAATGGCTGTGCAGGTTTAAAAGGCTTGGCCCCTGCTAATGTTCTTAATCGCGGTACAGGCCATGTGGCCGTGATGACCACTCAGGCGGGTGTCAATGGGTTATTTGATATGGGTGGCAATGTCTGGGAATGGGTGGATGATGGCCCAGGTAATGAGAGAGTCACTCGCGGTGCTTCTTGGTGGTACGGACCAGAGAATCAAATTGAATCAGCTCTAGCGACAAAACCAAGAGATACCAAAGTTGCTTATGTTGGCTTTAGATGTGTGAAAGATCTAAAGTGAAACTCCATCAACTGATTTAAGTAGTTCGGATAATCAGAGATGGCGTGATCACCGCCTTCCAGAATCAGTTGGTGTGCATGGGGATATTTGGCGACCATCTCACGCCAATCTAAAACCTCATCCCCTTTAGCTGCCAATAGAAAGTAGCGCTCTGCTTGCGTTATTTTTTGCACATAGATTTCTTGCAACTCATCAATATATTCTGGCAAGAAATGAAACACCTCTTCCTGATGCCAAGATTTTTGTTCCCCAATATATTTTTCTAAATCTCTTGCCGGCTCAATCGCTGGATTGAGCAAACTGACTTTACTGTCAAAAAGTTCGCCCAAATAAGTGGCGTAATAGCCACCCAAGGATGAACCCATGAAAGACAGAGTACTGAATGCCTGACCATGAATGTGCTCTTTCACCATTTGCATTGCTTCACGAGGTGAAGGAGGCAAGTGCGGACAGTACCAGGCGATTGACTCACCCGCTTGAATGCGCTTCTCAATAGCAGCTTTGGTCAGTTGAGCTTTGGTCGAAAGTGGTGAGGATTTAAAGCCGTGGAGATAAACAAATAAATGCATGGGAAAGATTTTAATTTTGAATCATGCTTGGTGAATGAGACTAATATAGTCGAATATTACTCAAGAAATCAGGTTTCTAAATGCCCACAATATTTGAAAAGCTTTTATCCGGTGAACTCCCCTGCGCCAAAGTCTATGAAGATGATCTCGTATTTGCTTTCATGGATGCTGGGCAAGTGAATGATGGCCATGTGATCGTGGCATCTAAAAAACCTTATGAAACCATTTTAGACATCGATGAAGAAAGCACCCAGCGACTCTTTTTAGTGGCTAAACGCATTGCTCACGTTGTTCAGGATGTCTTCAAAGCTGAAGGCATCACCCTCTTACAAGCCAACAAAGATGCTGGCTGGCAATCTGTACCGCATATCCATGTACATGTTCTGCCTCGCTATAAGAATGATGGGGTTGAACTGGTTTGGCCAAGAAAAGAACCAGGCATTGAGCGTCTCAAAGAATTGGCCAAATTGATTCAAGTACCAAGCCTTTGAAAGATTCATCCATGAACTGCCCGTGCGGCAAAGGTCGCTATGAAACATGCTGTGGAAAATTCCATGAGGGCAAAGAATTAGCTGGCAATGCTGAGGACTTGATGCGCTCACGTTACAGTGCCTTTGTCTTGAAAAATGAAGCTTATTTATTGAGCACTTGGCACCCTTCTACCCGACCACAAGAACCATTGTTCAACGAAGATCCCACCCAATGGATGGGCCTGACTGTGAAGCAGTTCAGTGAAGCCAGTGATCGTTTATCTGCCACAGTAGAATTTGTGGCGATATATAAAATTAATGGCAAAGCCCATCGCCTGCACGAAATCAGTTCCTTTGTCCGTGAAAATGAACGGTGGCTCTATGTTGATGGACAGTTTCCCAAGATAAAATGATTCTATGAACGACGATATTCTTCTCAAAATGCGCGCAGTCTTCCAAGATTGCCAAAAACAAGCTGTCATACTGGTACAACAGCACCCCAGCATCCATAAAGGTTTTGTGGCTGACATGCAGTTCGCCAGTACCTTTGGAACTTTTTTAGGTGAAATTAAAATCAAGCATGGCATCGACATTGAAAAAGATTCGATTGCTCAACGTTTGATCAATGCCCTAGAAAAAACAGACTCTCATACGATTGGCTTGATCCGAGAAGAAATCTACGACGCTTTAGACAAGATGCAAGCAGAACAATATGCCAGCTATATTTTCATCAGCTGCTTTCCAAGTATTTACAAAGCAATGTCAGAAAAATAAAGGCCTGCCATGATGTCCGAACAATTAGCTAAGAAGACGCTCAAAGAAAAACTCTTCATCATCATCTTTGAAGCTGATACTCGTGCCGGACAGCTATTTGATAAAACTCTGATTTTCTTGATTTTGCTGTCATTGGCTGTGGTAGTGGTTGATAGTATTGAATCAATTTCTTCAGAATTCCATTTCAGCTTGACCATTCTTGAATGGATTTTCACGATTATTTTTAGTCTGGAATACATTGCGCGCGTTTACTGCGCACAAAATCGAATGCAGTACGTCAAGAGCTTTTACGGCATCATCGATTTAGTTGCGATTCTTCCAACTTATTTAGCAATGATCTTCCCAGAATTACATGCTTTGATTGATGTGCGCGTCTTGCGTTTGATTCGTATCTTTAGAATTTTCAAACTCACCGAGTACGTGACCGAATATGTTCACTTAGGCGCTGCCTTGGCAGCAAGCCGAAGAAAAATCTTTGTCTTCTTGTCTGGCGTTTTAATGATTGTGATGGTCTTGGGCACGTTGATGTATGTGGTTGAAGGTCCAGCGAACGGCTTTACCAGCATACCAACGAGTATTTACTGGGCGATCAGCACCATGACAACTGTTGGTTTTGGTGACATCACGCCAAAAACAGACTTAGGAAGATTCATCACATCAATCATGATGTTGATGGGCTGGGGAACCTTGGCAGTACCAACCGGTATCGTGACAGCTGAATTAGCCAGCTCACGCAATGAAAAAATCACGACCAGGACTTGTAAAGAATGTATGTCTGAAGGACATGGCACCACAGACCAGTTCTGTCGTCATTGCGGCGCCAAATTACCCGACTACGTTCACGACTAATTCTTTTTTTATTTTTTGGATGATGTCCAATATTTTTGCATCTCCAAAAACAGGAATGATGCCGACCAAGTGATGAGCAAGAGACCTAATAGCGCCTCAACCCCGGTCAAATATCTGAGATAGCCATTAGCCACCACGTCACCATAACCAACTGTGGTGTAGGTGATGAAAGATAAATAAACATAATCCAATAAGGGGCCATGACCGCTGGTGACACCTGTCAAACCACCCATGCCATCAAATTGCAAAGTCAGTAAATAACCAAAAGCAAATATCCAAATTTCCACAATATGCGCCATGAAAATCACACCAGCACCGACCAATACTTTAAAGCGCGCAGGTAAATGAGAGACTTTGGGTAAGCGCTTGTCTAACTGAAATAGCACTTCGTAATGAATTAAGATCACCAAAAGTGCCAAGAGAGTATTGAAGATAAAAGCAAGGATCAGCAGCATAGAAGAATTTATTTGAATAATGAATCAGTCCATATTACTGATTTATCGGTCTTTACACCACCCGAATGGTCAAGCTTCAGATAAAAAACTCCAGAATGGTTACACTAGATCCATTGATTAACTTTTTAAATATTGGCACATGCTCTCTCAGTCAGAAAAATTCAATGCTTTGGTGATTGGCTCTACTGGGTCCATTGGCCAAGCATTCATTGAGCATTTAAATCAATTGCCCAATTGTGCAAAAGTCATTGGCTTAAGCAGACAGTCAACACCATCGCTTGATTATGCCAATCCCAGCAGCATTCAAGAAGCAGCCAATGCCTTATCTCAAGATGGTCCTTTCCACCTGATCATTGTTGCCACAGGCATTCTTCATACTGATGCTTGGCTACCAGAGAAGAAGTTATCTGATTTACATGAAGATCAGTTCATGCAAACCATGCAGTTAAATGCTTTAGGGCCTGGCATGTGTTTGCAATCATTTGCCCCACTCTTAGATCCTGAATTTGGTGTCATGGCTTGCCTATCTGCGAAAGTAGGCAGCATTGAAGACAATCGTTTGGGTGGTTGGTACAGCTATCGTGCCTCTAAAGCTGCTTTGAATATGCTGATCAAAACTGCATCCATTGAGCAAAAGCGCACAAGACCCAACCATTGCTTACTAGCATTACACCCCGGCACAGTTGCTTCTGCCCTATCAAGACCCTTCAAGGGTGACCAAATTGGTAGAACACCACAGGATGCTACTTCTGATATGTTGAAAGTACTCTTGAATGTCACATCCAGCGACACTGGCAAGTTTTTAAGTTACCAAGGGGAAGAGATTCCTTGGTAATAAATTATCTTGGTGTGATTATTTGATGTTTTCAAATATTTGATTCATGACTTTGGCCAAAGTCACATCTTTATGGGTGATACCGCCAGAATCATGTGTATTCAAAGTGACATTCACAGTACTATAAACGTTTGACCAATCAGGATGATGGTTCATCTCTTCGATTGGTGCGAAACAATTCTTCATGAATGCAAAAGCCTGTTCAAAGTCTTTGAACATGAACTTTCTTTGCAATGAGAGTTGGTCAGCACTGATGGCCCAACCATTTAGTTCATGCATTGGAATATCTTTGATGGCCAGCAACGCTGGCTTGGTCTTAGTTGCTTGAGTAGGCATGGCGCGCTTTTAAAAGTGATGAGATATAAAACAAGGCTGGGGTGATGATTAACCAGATCACTGACAAACAAATCATTGCAGTAACTAAATCAGAAAATACGCCTGCCCCCATTCTGACGCCAGCCCAATAGGCGAATGGTCCACTGATGGCACCTAATACTCCTGCGAGCAAATAGCGACCGCTCAGCCAACTCATGGATGATTGAAGCGTCAATGCCAGAGCAATCCAAATAGGCGTCATCCACAAAGGCGCCATCGAGGTCCAATAAGCCGTTGTAAAAGTAATTAAATTCTGGGATATCAGCAAGCTATCGAGAGCGACTCCAATGATCACAGCAATCGCACTAATGACATAATCATGGCTACGGTGCTCTGAGGTAAGGATGGCCCAAGCGATGATGGCTGCAGAGATCAGAATGGCCATCAATTCAAACTGATGGGCGGCACCGAAAATACACAAGAACCAAACAGCCTGAAATTGAATGAAGTTGATCAGTTTTTTCATGAGTATTGGCTCTTGCTTCTTATCTATTAGTTCTAATTAATTCTTAACGTTTGTAAAAGGCCAAGGTTACTTCACCCAAATAAATACCAAATTTACTCATTTTTGCTTTGTTCAGCATGACCTTGTCATCCATCTGATACATCCAATCATTGAATTGAACGTTATAGACTTTGCCATCGACTGGCAGCGCCAAGGTGTATGACCAATTCAAGGCATTACCTGCGACCTCACCCAATGCCTCACCCACCACATCTGAAGCTGTACCTTTGTAGCGATTTGGTGCGATTTCTGTGAGAGTCCACACACGACGCTGCGTGGTTCCATCTGAATATGTGAAAGCCTCATCCAAAACACCAACCTTTTGGCCATTTTGTACCGTCCACTTAGCATCAATCACAACTTTGAAGCGCTTGACGACCTTGTCACTTCTGTCAGTGAAGATGCCATGGGCATCAATGGTGCCATTGAAATAGCTCGACAAGTCCAAGGCTGGCTTTTCTTGGGCATAGTCACTGACTTTCACACTGGAACATCCAAATAGAGCAAAACCCATCAAACAAACTCCTAAACGTTGCAAAAATTTAATCATGACAATAAGCCTCTAAATTAACCCTCGGACAATATTGACCCAATAATACTTTTCTTAATTGGGGGGCACTGGTTTTGGGGTGTAACCAGATACCGAAAAATGCTTGGGAGAAAGACTCTCCAGAAATCTCGCTAACAAACTGTCCGTTATAAAAAAACTGAGTACTGCCCTGAGGTTTTTTAATCGCAGTGATCGAGTCGCCTACTTGGACCGTTTTAAATGCCCTGTTCAATGGATCTGCCCACTCTGCTCTTTGGGTCTCACTGATACCTAATTTTTTTAACTCTTCTAAGGTTTGCTTAGCAAGATCCTTGGCTTCAAATTTGCGCAGGTACTGAATATCCAAGGCAATACCACCCTTAGGCTCTTTACTTGTGTACAGCTTGGCATCGTAGAGTGTGAAGCCCCAGTAGGTCATTCTTCCCTGACCTAATGGCTCTACCTGACTGATATTTTTAGCAACCAAGGATTGATTGTGATTATTTGATGCATGCGTCACACCTGAAAAGAGCCATACCAAACCCAGGAATATTGCTTTTCCTGGCAAGGTAATCCAACGGTATTTACTTGAATAATTGGTCATCTCTCTAGCTTACTCTTTAATCATAATTTTTTCTTAAGCGCCCCAGACCTCCCACGGGCTATGGGGATATTTCAAAGGATTTAAAGAAATTGGTGGATCGATAAAAAAAGCCCCGCACGAGGCGGGGCTGTCAAGAGATAGAAGATAAGTGAATAGGAGTGAACTACCCACGGAAAGAACTATACCACAAATGATAACGATTATCATTTACTTGACAATTATTTTTATCCTGCCACAATGAGAGGTAGAAAAAGGAGGTTTTAATGCTGACATCAAATATTTGGCAAGCAGCACTCGCTCTGTCTCTTGGATACCAGGAGTCTGGTTGCTCTCGCCTAAAAGAGCAATTAACTTTGGTTCTAGAGCAAATTGAACTGCATGAGCCAATCAACCCAGAGCTAAGAGCCCTTTTGCATAACTCCCTGTAAAAGTAATCAACGAGAAGATTTAAAGACAAAATAAGGGTTCAAAAGGACCCTTATTAGGGAAAATCAGTAAAACAAGGTAAACAACTGATAGAGAAAACTAACTGTAAAATGGAAACATCCTTTTTATGAATGTGATCCATGAAAAAATCAAGCCCTACCGAAGAACTTCGCGAAACCGGACTGAAGGTCACAGCACCAAGATTAAAGATCTTGGAGTTTTTCAATAAAAATCCTAATCGTCACTTCAGCGCCGATGACATCTACCTTGAAGTCATCAAAGAAAAGCTCGATATTGGTATTGCCACTATTTATCGGGTATTGATGCAATTCGAAGAAGCTGGCATCTTGAGAAAAAATAACTTTGAATCTGCCAAAGGCGAAGGCAAAGCTATCTTTGAATTAAACGAAGGCACTCATCACGATCACATTGTTTGTGTCAAATGCGGCAAGATTGAAGAGTTCTTTGATGCCACTATCGAAAAGCGTCAAAAAGAAATTGCTGACAAATTAGGCTTTACTTTGGTTGATCACTCTTTGTCTTTGTACGGTTCTTGCAAAGCCTGCAAGAAGAAATAAGTCTTTTACTTAGAGAAACAATCGACTTAGAGATCTCTTAGCCATTGAGCTTTGATTTCTCTTTTCTCAAAATAAACTGTACTGGCAAGAGATAGCAAGCATTGATATCTCTGTCTTGATTTTTTGCAGGGATGAATTTCCATTTCTTCACAGTTTGTATGGCGATATCATCCAAGCGCTGATAGCCTGATGTTGT
>JBJOKN010000172.1:0-2919 GCA_046046075.1 Pseudomonadota bacterium | reverse complement strand
TTCTTGCATATTCGACTTGAGCTTTTCGAGCAATGCATCGTTGGGTGCCACTGTCACTACTGGCATTTGCTCTGTGACCAATGCCAATGGTCCATGCTTCAACTCTCCAGCGGGATAGGCTTCAGCATGAATATAAGAAATTTCTTTTAACTTAAGCGCGCCCTCAAGAGCAATTGGGTAATGAAGCCCGCGACCCAAAAATAAAGCATTTTCACATTGAGCAAAAATTTCGCTCCACGCAATGATTTGTGGTTCAAGAGCTAGCACTGCATGAATGGCTGACGGAAGGTGACGCAAGCGATTGAAGGCATTGCGCTCTTGCTCAACGGTTAAACATTTTTTGTTTTTTGCCAAGGTCAGAGCCAATAAATACAGCCCCACTAATTGAGTCGTGAAAGCTTTGGTCGAAGCGACACCAATCTCTGTTCCAGCATGCGTTAAAAATTGATACTTTGTTTCACGAACCATGGCACTGGTTGCCACATTACAAACTGCCAGAGTCTCCTGATGACCCAAAGATTGCGCATGTCTAAGTGCGGCCAACGTATCAGCTGTTTCACCTGATTGAGAAACTACCACCACCAATGAACGAGGGTTAGGTACTGTTTTGCGATATCTGTATTCACTAGCAATTTCAACCTGAGTGGAAATGCCAGCCACATCTTCTATCCAATATTTTGCTGTGCTTGCTGCGTAATAACTGGTACCGCAAGCCAAAATCAAAACACTGTCAATATTCTTCCAATCAACTTCGTTTGCACCAAACAAACTTAGTTCTGCCGACTCTGCATGACCCAAGGTATCTGAAACAGCTCTTGGCTGCTCAAAAATCTCTTTTTGCATATAGTGCTGATATGGGCCCAAATCAACTTCAGCACTTTGAGTTGGCACTGGCTTTTTAACTCGATCTTGAACTTTCCCAGTCACATCGGTGATGATGACTTGATCTGTTGTTAAAACAGCAATGTCACCCTCTTCCAAATACGCCATCATGCTCGCGTGATCAGATACAGCCAATGCGTCTGAAGCTAAGAAGTTTTCTTGATCACCATAAGCCACCACCAAAGGTGATCCAACCCGTGCACCAACCAATAAGCCTGGCGCATCTTTGGCAATCACAGCGATGGCATAAGCACCATGGAGCTTTGGCACAACTGCTTGAACAGCTTTCGCTAAATCTCGTACAGGCATTTTGATATAAGTCTGATGAATCAAATGCGCGATCACTTCGGTGTCAGTTTGAGACACAAAAACGTAGCCTGTTGCCTTTAATTCTTCTCGCAAACTCTCATAATTTTCAATGATGCCGTTGTGCACCAAACCAATCAAATCACCTGAAAAATGTGGGTGTGCATTAACAGTGTCTGGTTTGCCGTGTGTCGCCCAACGCGTGTGAGCAACACCAACATTGCCAGACATCGCCTGACCTTGGTCAGCTAAATCTGCGACTCTTGCAGTGGTGCGTGCACGCACCAAATCCTGACCACTTAATAAAGCAAAGCCACAGGAATCGTAACCGCGATACTCAAGTCGGCGCAGACCTTCGACCAAAATACTGACCACATTTTTTTTAGAAACTGCACCAACAATCCCGCACATGATTTTTCCTATTTACCAATACTTTTAAAAGTATTTACTTAGATTTTTTTGTGGGCCTTTGCCAATTCAATGAAATTTGCTTAACCCTTGTTACAGTCAATTGATTGGCCGGTGCATCTTTTGTCAATGTTGTCCCAGCACCCAAGGTCGCACCTTTACCAACCGTGACAGGAGCCACCAATTGAGTATCAGAACCAATGAAGGCTTCATCTTCAATAACGGTTCGATGCTTGTTCACACCATCGTAGTTGCAGGTGATCGTGCCAGCACCAATATTGACTTTTCTACCAATGGTGGCATCGCCCACATAAGCCAAATGATTGGCCTTACTCCCTGCACCGACATCACTATTTTTAATTTCAACAAAGTTACCCACATGCACCTCTTCGGCAAGAACGGTGCCTGGGCGCAATCGTGCATAAGGTCCAATGACACTGCCAGCACCGACTGTTGCTTGATCAATATGAGTGAACGCCTGAATCTTGGCATTGACATCAATCACGGCGTCTTTGATCACGCAATGCGGACCAACAGATACTCCTGAACCAAGCACAACCTTGCCCTCAAAAACGCAACCAATATCAATTTTGACATCCGTACCGCATTGAAGATCTCCGCGAATATCGATGCGAGAAGGATCCAATAAAGTGACCCCAGCTTCCAATAAACGATTGGCCAATTCAAGCTGCCAAACTCGCTCTAAATCAGCAAGCTGAGCGCGACTGTTAACACCGACTGTTTCCCAATCATTCTTGGCTTGAGTTGTATAAACCGGGACGCCCTCAGAAACTGCCAAAGCAATCACATCGGTCAAGTAATACTCGCCTTGCGCATTATTTGGTTTTAATTGTTTTAACCAATGTTTTAACTTCTCGGTAGGCAAAGCCATGAAGCCAGTATTAATTTCAGTGATTTGACGAATCTCTGCACTGGCATCTTTTGCGCAGAATTCGGCCATACCCTGTTGGATTTGCCATGTTTTGGGTCAATAAACCGAGGCCACCAGACTTAGCCAATTGCGCCAACTGACCCAGGGTCTCCGTTTGTATCAATGGCACATCCCCGTAAAGGATCAGTGTCACTGGATCATCAGATAATTGATCGCAGGCCTGCAAAACAGCATGGCCTGTGCCTTTTTGCTCTGACTGAAGTGCTGTTTTGGCTTGAAAGGCTGCTTTCGAGAGGAATTCTTGAACAAATTCAGCGCCATGCCCCAAAACCAGGATGGTTTGATGATCACCTTCCAAGGCTTTAGCGCTGGTGAGCACGTGCTCAAGCATTGGCCGTCCGGCGATTGGATGGAGCACCTTGGGTAGCGCT